>NZ_CP136651.1:3050000-3304454 GCF_036784765.1 Novosphingobium sp. ZN18A2
GGTCGGATGGCGGAACGCCGCCTTCGGCGCTTCCGGTAACGCATGAGGCGTTCCTCGCTTCGATAGATGGCCAGGGGCCCCTGCTGTGTCATTCGGCGGTGATGTACCGGCGCGACGCGGTGCTTGCCGTGGGCGGATACCATGCCGCTTTCCGGCACTGCGAGGATCTTGACCTGTGGCTGCGGCTTTCATCGCTCACCAGGATCGCCAACCTGCCCGAATACCTTTTGCGCTATCGCCGTTATGACGAGCAGGTGTCGAACCGCCATGCGACCGAACAGCAGATCGGCGCGGCGGTTGCCCGCATGGCCTGGCGCGAACGGCAGGCCGGGCGCCCCGATCCGACCGCGCATATCGACCGCCTCCCCCCGATCGACGATCTGGACCGACTGTTCGGCCGCGAGGGCGTGGCAAGGGAAGTGCGGGCCACCCTGGTTCCCACGCTGCGTTATTCGCGCGAGGCGCTGCGCGACCGGGGCTTCGATATCATCGTGCGCTATTTGCGCGAGGGCGGCCGGCATGACGGTATGTGGCGCACCGTTGCCCGCCTCTTGCGGTTCGGCCTGCCGACGCGCGCCGCGCGGCTGGCAACCATGCTGGCGTTCGCCCGATGACGAATCCCGAACAGCCGGGCGCCACGCCGGACGGGGGACGCGAAGCGGCGGTGATGAGCGTGCGCGGCGCGGCCGTGTGGGCGATGTCCGGGCAATACATCTCGTTCGGTATCCAGTTCGTTTCGTCCGTTCTGATATCGCGATTCTTCCTGGCACCGGCGGAAGTGGGGCTGTTCTCCATCGCGATGGCCGCCGCGCTGCTCGCCTCGGTACTGCAGGATTTCGGCCTCGTTCGCTATATCGCGTCGCTGCCGGTCGTGACGCCGGACGAGATCAAGCGTTGCAGCTCGGTTTCGGTCACGTTCTCGCTGCTCGTCGCGGGATCGATCGCACTCACGGCATTCCCGATGGCCCGCGCCTATGGCCATCCGGACCTGATGCCGATCATGCTGATCATCGCCTGCAGCTATCTGTTCAATCCGTTTTCCGTGGTGCCGATGGCGCTGCTTGGCCGCACGATGTCGTTCCACAGCCATTTCGCCATCAACGTAAGCGGCGCGGTGGCGCAGGCCGTTGTGGCGCTGGCTTTGGCCGCGATGGGCTTTTCGGCATTCTCGCTGGCCTGGGGCACGCTGGCCTCCGGAATGGCGCGGGGCCTTGTGGCGCAAGTGATCCGCCCTGCCCTGCCGCTGCCGTTCAGCCTGAAGGGCACGCGCAGCGTGATCGGCGCGGGCTCTCGCCTTTCGTCGCTCTATCTTATCGGCGCGCTGGGCAACCGCACGCCGGACATGGTCGTGGGCAAGATCCTGGGACTGATCGCGGTCGGGCTTTACAGCCGGGCGGCCAGCTTGTCCGAACAGTTCCGCATCCTGATTTCCGGCGCGATCGGCAGCGTGTTCTTTCCCGCGTTCGCGCGAATCCGCGACCGGGGCGAATCGCTTGCCCCCGCTTACCTGCGCGTCTGCGCGGGCTATTCGGCGGTCATCTGGCCAGGCATGGCAGGGCTGGCGATGGCGGCAGAGCCGATCGTGCGGATGCTCTACGGTCCGAAATGGGCAGGTGTTTCGCCGCTGCTCTCGCTGATCGCGATCATGGATATCCTGCTGATCTCCCTGCCCCTGGCCAACGACATTCCCATCCTGCTTGGCCGCCTGAACCGGCTGACCGTCTACAACGTGATAGACACCACGATGTCCATAGCGCTGCTGGTTGCCGGGTCGATGCTGGGCGGCGTGGAAGGCGCGGCCGCATCGCGCCTTGTCTATGCGGTGGCGTGGATTGCGCTTTACGCCCGGTTCCTGCAGTCGCTGATCGGATTTTCGCCGCGCGACCTGCTGACGATCTATGCCAAGAGCACGCTGGCCACGGCTGCCGCGATCCTGCCGATGACGCTTGTCTATACGTTGCTTGTGCCGCCCGATGCGATTGACTTCTTCACGCTGGCGGCGGCATCGGCCGCTGGCGTCGTGCTGTGGTTTGTTACGCTGGTGGTCACGCGCCATCCCGCGCTGCACGATCTGCTGGCATTGTCTGAGGCGCTGCCCATGGTCGGCCCGATCGGTCGCCGCCTTTTGCGGTACGTGTGAGCGCCGCCATGCGGATGGCCTATCTGGTTCTGGCGCACGAAAAGCCCGCGCAACTGCGCCTGCTGATCGACCGCCTGCTGGCCGGTGATCACGGCGACATCGTGGTTCTCCACGTCGATCGCAGTTCTGCCCTGTGGCGCAGCGGCGAATGCGCCGACCTGGCAATCCGCCCCCGCGTGCACCTTGTTGCCGATCCGGTCTCCGTGCGCTGGGCGCACTGGAGCCAGGTGGCGGCCATCCATCGCATATGCACGCGCGCGCTTGAGGTCGGGTTCGACCATGCGCACCTGATCAGCGGCGTCGACTGGCCGGTCGCCGCGCGAGACGAGATCGCGCGGCGCATTGCCGCGGACGGCAACCGCACCTGCTATCTTGAGGCAAAGCCGGGCGTCATGGCTGAACGGATGCAGACCCGCCGGCTCGATTCCCGTTGGCTGCGCGTCGATCCGGAAAGGGACCGGCTCGCCTATGCGGCCTGTTGGGAATTGCGCCGCGTCTCGCGCTGGATCGATGCCGTGCTGCCCGCACGCACGCAGCCGTTCGGCCAATGGCACAAGGGTTCGAGCTGGTGGTCCATGCCGGCGGACGCGATGCGCGCGATCATGGCCGACGTATCGCGTGTATTGGCGAGCGGGCGCCTGACGGGCACCCAATGCGCCGACGAACACCTGATCCAGACGATTGCAGCGCGAAAGTTCGGTGACCGATTGGCCCCTACTATGCGGTTCATCGACATGCCTTCGGGCCAATCCAGCCCGCGCACGTTGCTGCGCGCCGACGCGCCTGCCATCGCGGCAAGCGGGGCGTGGTTCGCGCGCAAGGTCGATGCCGGCGCGGACGATTTCTTCCTGCGTGGGTTCGCACAAGGCTGATCGCATCCGGCCCGCAAGCCGCGATTCGACCAGCGACATGGCCGTTATCGCCAATTCGGTGTAATCTCCCCGGCGGGAGACAAGAGATGCCGATCAATCCACTGCTCGCCAAGGCTGCGGCAGCGGCCTTCCCGCTTCTGGCGGCCTATCCGATGACTGCGTTGCAGGACGCGGCGCCCGACGCATCGCAGACCGAAATCGTCCAGGCCGACCAGGACATCAACGCAAGGCTTACCGTCCCGGTGCACATATCGGGAAAGGGGCCGTACCGGTTCCTCATCGACACCGGGGCAGAGCGCACCGTGCTGGCCCGTTCCGTGGCGACGCAACTGGGCCTTGCGCCCACGTCGCAGGGCACGCTCATGAGCATTGCGGGCGTGAAGCCCGTGGACATCGTGGACGTTCGCGAAATCAACCTTGGCCGCCGCACCTTTTACGACCTTTCCGCGCCGCTGCTCGATTCGTCGGACATGGGCGCGGACGGGATCATCGGGCTCGACAGCCTGCAGGGCCAGCGCGTGCTGCTGGATTTCGACAACAACCGCATGGCGATTGGCGACGCGCACGATCTGGGCGGCAACTATGGCTATGAAATCGTCGTGCGTGCGCGGCGCAAGTCCGGCCAGTTGATCATGACCAACGCGCGGATAGACGGCGTGCACACGCAGGTCATCATCGATACCGGCGCGGAAATGTCTGTCGGCAACATTGCGCTGCAGGATGCCCTGCGCAAGCGCCACGAACAGGTGAAGACGCAGCTTATCGCGGTAACTGGCCAGCAGATAACCGCGGATCTCGGCTTTGCGCGTCGCGTCGAGCTGGGCGACCTCACCATTTCCAACACCGTCATTGCCTTTGCCGATGCCCCGCCATTCAAGCGGCTGGGCCTGCGCAAGAAGCCCGCCCTGCTGCTGGGAATGGCGCAACTGCGCCTGTTCCACCGGGTTGCGATAGACTTCGATAGCCGCAAGGTGATGTTCGACCTGCCCGCCAGCGCGATCGATCCATTCAAGCGCAACCTGGGCTCGCGCCTGCTCGACACCGGATACTGATTTCCGCGTTTAAGGGCACATGACTCAAGGGTCAGGACCTATTAATTGCACCTTCGGGGTTTGAGGCAAAATGGCCTGGCGCAAGGCGGATAGGCGCAGGAATAGTGGTTCTATTTCAAGACTCTCCAACGCAGCGCCGGGCCATTTTGGTCAAATCCCTGTGGGACGCCGGAATGGCTTCCATCTCGAACCGAAAGGCGCTTGCAAAGGCAACCAGCCTTCGCGGCGCGCCTTTCGGCCCGATATGTTCGCCATTCCGGCGCCTCGAAGGTGCAATTAATAGGTCCTGACCCTAGGCAAACCGCCCCAAGAGCCTATCTGGACGGGTAATGCCGCCAGATACCGCCACCGATCCCGACGCCCGCCACGACGGCTGGGGCACGCTGAAGCGTTTCCTTCCCTATCTCTGGCCACGCGAACGGCCGGAGCTGCGCTGGCGCATCGTCGTCGCGGTCATCCTGATCCTTGCCACCACCGGCACGCAACTTGGCCTGCCGTTCCTGCTCAAGTGGGCGGTCGACGCAATGAACGTGACCGGGCCGCGCGTGATGCAGCTCGCGATGCTGACGGTGCTGGCTTACGCGGCGGGCCGCTTCGGAGCGGTGGCGTTCAACAACCTGCGCAACATCGTGTTCGAGCGCGTGGGACAGGACGCGACCCGCGCGCTGGCGGAAAACGTGTTCGTCCAGCTTCACAAGCTGTCGCTGCGCTTCCACCTTTCGCGCCGCACGGGCGAAGTGACCAAGACGATAGAACGCGGCACCAAGAGCATCGACACGATGCTCTATTTCATGCTGTTCAACATCGCGCCCACGGTTCTGCAACTCGCGGCCATCGCGGTGATCTTCTACCTTGGTTTCGGCTGGACGCTGGTGGGCGCGACCGCGCTTTCCATCGTCGCCTATATCTGGCTGACGCGAACGATCACCGAATGGCGGACCAAGCTGCGCGCCGAGATGAACCGGCTGGACGGGCACGCACTGGCGCGCGCGGTCGATTCGCTGCTCAATTACGAGACGGTGAAATATTTCGGCGCCGAAGAGCGCGAACACCGCCGCTATGCCGAAGCGACCGACGCCTATGCCAATGCGGCGGTGAAGAGCGAAAACAGCCTGGGCCTGCTCAACATCGCGCAGGCGCTGGTCACCAATCTGCTGATGGGCGGCGCGATGGCGCTTACCGTCTATGGCTGGTGGCAGGGCAAGTACAGCGCGGGCCAGCTGGTGTTCGTGCAGGCGCAGCTGACGCAGCTTTTCCGCCCTCTGGACATGCTGGGCATGGTCTATCGCACGATCCGGCAGGGGCTGATCGACATGGCCGCGATGTTCGCGCTGATCGATACGGACATCGAGGTGAAGGACGCGCCCGGCGCCCCGGCGCTGGTGGTGCGCCGCCCCTCGCTCGCCTTCCAAGACGTGTGGTTCGGTTATGACGAGGATCGCACCATCCTGCACGGCCTCAGCTTCGAGGTCGAGGCGGGTACGCGCGTCGCGCTGGTCGGCCCGTCGGGCGCGGGCAAGTCCACCATCGCGCGGCTGCTGTTCCGCTTCTACGATCCGTGGCGCGGACGCATCTGCATCGACGGGCAGGACATTTCGCGCGTTACGCAGGAATCGCTGCGCGCCGCCATCGGCATCGTTCCGCAGGACAGCGTGCTGTTCAACGACACCATAGGCTACAACATCGCCTATGGCCGCGACGGGGCGACGATGCTGGACGTGGAACAGGCGGCAAAGGGCGCGGCAATCGCCGATTTCGTCAACCGCCTGCCGCAGGGTTACAATACCGAAGTGGGCGAGCGCGGGCTGAAACTTTCGGGCGGCGAGAAGCAGCGCGTGGCGATTGCCCGAACGCTGGTGAAAAACCCGCCGATCATGATGTTCGACGAAGCGACGAGCGCGCTGGACACCCGCACCGAGCAGGACATCCTGACGACGCTGCGCAGCGTGGCCGAGCATCGCACCACGCTTTCCATCGCACACCGCCTTTCGACCGTGGTCGATTCGGATCGCATCCTTGTGCTCGACCAGGGCCGCCTCGCCGAAAGCGGCAGCCATGCCGAATTGCTGCGCCAGCGTGGGCTCTATGCCGAAATGTGGGCCAGGCAGGCATCGGAAGGCGATTCGGTTGCCGAAGGGACAGTGGACTAGCGCGCAACAGCGGCTATCCATGGCGTTCCGTACAGACGCGCAACGCCTTCCCGAAGGATCAGAAGACTGACCGCACCGGCCGAGCACCAGCCCGACCTTTTCGGCCACCCGCGCGGCCTGTGGGTGCTTGCCGCGTCAGAGTTGTGGGACCGCATCTCCTTCAAGGGGATGCAGGCGATGCTCGTGCTCTACATGGCGGGCGAACTGCTCCAGCCGGGCAAGATCGAACGGGTCGCGGGCTTCGGCGCGTTCCGCGCGGGTCTGGAGGCGATGACCGGCCCGCTTTCCGCCGAAGCGCTCGCCGCGCAGATCTTCGGGCTCTACATCGCACTCGTCACGCTCACCCCGATTGCGGGCGGCTATATCGGCGACCGGCTGACCGGGCGGCGCGTGGCGGTGACGATGGGCGCGCTGCTGATGACGGCGGGACATTTCGCGCTCGCCTTCGACCGCACCTTCCTTCCCGCGCTCCTGCTACTCGTGCTGGGGGTGGGGTTGTTCAAGGGCAACCTGACCGCCCAGGTAAAGGCGCTTTATGCCGATGGCGACCGGCGGCAGGCCGATGCCTATCAGATATATCTGATCGCGGTGAACCTGGGCGGCGTAATCGCGCCGCTGCTTACCGGCACGCTGGCCAGCGCATGGGGCTGGCACGCCGGGTTCGCGGCAGCGGGGATCGGAATGCTGGTGGGGCTTGTCACCTATCTTTCCGGATCGCGCGTTCTGCCTCCCGAACGGCCGCGCCGGATTTCCGGCCCGCGGCAGCCGCTAAGCCCCGAAGAACGCCGTCACGTTACCGGGCTTCTGTTGCTGTGGCCGTTCCTGATCGGGTTCTGGATCGCCCAGTCGCAGGTGTGGAACCTCTATAACCTGTGGGTGCGCGATCACGTGGACCGCATGGTTGGCGGCTTCGAAGTGCCGGTGCCGTGGTTTGCATCGCTGGACAGCTTCGCGCCGGTGGTTCTGGCGCCGCTGGTGATCGGCCTGTGGCGCTGGCAGGCCCGGCTGGGAAAAGAACCGCGCCTGCTGACCAAGATGGCTCTCGGCTGCCTGTTCTTCGCCAGCGGCGCGGCGCTGTTGATGGCGGCCTCGCTTTCCGCCGACCGCGCATCGATGGCATGGCCCGTGGCGTTCCACTTCCTGTCCAACCTGGGCTGGCTGTTTTTCGTGCCGGTGGAAACCACGGTGTTCGCAGGCGAATCGCCCGAACGCTGGCGCGGCACAATGCTGGGCGTCGCATCGCTATCGGTATCGGCGGCCAGCCTGATTTCGGGCCGCATGGGCGTGCTTTACGAAGGCGTGCCGCCCGCGCAGTTCTGGGCGGTGAACGCCGCCATCGTCGGCGGCACCGGGCTGGCGCTGCTTGTGGCCGCACCGCTGCTGCGCAAGCGCCTCGCCAGCGCCTGAGGGACAATACCGCTTGGGGCCGCCCGGGGCCGCTTGGGGCCGCTTGAGCGAGTCCGGCTTCGCCCGGCGGGTCTGCTATCCGATTTTCGTCCAAAAGCGGACATTCTGGATACTGCGACATCGCGAACAGTGCGCTGGCCCACCCCCAACACCTCCCCCAAGCGGGAGGGGAGCGAGATTTGCGCCACCGCAGGCGGTGTCAGATCGGGGCGGGCAATTGCCCGATGGCCCCGCCATTCAGCGCACCGTCGCGCGGTTTAGCGCTTGATCGCGTCAGCCTTGTGCCAGACGACCGCCTGCGCAACCTTCATGCACAGGTGTCCTTCGTCCCACGCCATGCTGGGCGAACCATACAACTGCCAGCCTTGCGCCAGCGCTTCGGACACGCGCTCGCAAAAGGCGCGGTCGTCCTTGCCGGTCAGCAGGCGATAGACCGGGCGGCCTTCGGGCGTTTGGTGCATTCGGGCTGTTCCCTCGATCAAAGGATGTATTTCGACAGGTCGGTGTCACTGGCAAGGTCGGCAAGGCGCTCGCTCACATAAGCGTCGTCGATCGTCACCGTCGAACCCTTGCGATCCTCAGCATCGAAGCTGACCTCTTCCAGCAGCTTTTCCATCACCGTCTGCAGACGCCGCGCGCCGATGTTCTCCACGCTTTCGTTGACCTGCGCCGCCACGCGGGCGACCGCGCCGATGGCGTCGGCGGTGAAGTCCAGCGTCACGTCCTCCGTGCCGATCAGCGCGCGGTACTGGTCCACCAGGTTGGCGCGCGTTTCGGACAGGATGCGCACGAAGTCCTCTTCGTTCAGCGCCTTCAGTTCCACGCGGATCGGCAGGCGACCCTGGAGTTCGGGCAGCATGTCGCTCGGCTTGGCGACGTGGAACGCGCCCGATGCGATGAACAGCACGTGGTCCGTCTTCATCGGGCCATACTTGGTGGAGACCGTGGTGCCCTCTATCAGCGGCAGCAGGTCGCGCTGCACGCCTTCGCGGCTGACAGAGCCGCCGCGCACGTCGGACACGGCGATCTTGTCGATCTCGTCAAGGAACACGATGCCGTTGGTTTCCGCATTGGCCAGTGCGACGCGGGCAACGTCGTCCTGGTCCATGCGCTTTTCCGATTCCTCGTCCACCAGCTTGTCCCACGCATCGGCGACGCGCAGCTTGCGCTTCTTGGTGGGGGTCTTGCCCATCGCCTTGTTCATCATGTCGGACAGGTTGATCATGCCCACGTTGCCGCCCATTCCGGGCAGGTCGAACGGCATCTGGGGCGCTTCCTCCACCTCGATCTCGACTTCGGTATCGTTCATCGAGTTGTCGACGATGCGGCGGCGAAAGCTTTCACGCGTGGCTTCGCTGGCGCTGTCGCCCACCAGCGCCTTCAGCAAGCGGTCCATCGCCGCCTGACTGGCCGCTTCGCGCACCGCTTCGCGGCGGCGGTCCTTTTCCAGCCGGATCGCTTCTTCCACCAGATCGCGCGCGATCTGTTCCACGTCGCGGCCGACATAACCGACTTCGGTGAACTTGGTCGCTTCCACTTTCACGAACGGCGCATCGGCCAGCTTCGCCAGCCGCCGGCTGATCTCTGTCTTGCCGCAACCGGTGGGGCCGATCATCAGGATGTTCTTGGGCGTCACCTCGTCGCGCAGTTCATCGGGCAGGCGCTGCCTGCGCCAACGGTTGCGCAAGGCGACCGCCACCGCGCGCTTGGCTTCGGCCTGGCCGACGATATGTTCGTCGAGCGCCGCGACGATGGCTTTGGGGGTGAGGTTCTGGGTCATTCTCTTCTCGTTCTCCTCCCGCAAGCGGGAGGGCGTAATCAGATCGTCTCGACCGTCACGCGGTCGTTGGTGAACACGCAGATGTCGGCGGCAACCTGCATCGCCTTGCGGGCGATTGTCTCGGCGTCGGCCTCGTAAGCGTCGAGCGCGCGGGCGGCGGCCAGCGCATAGTTGCCGCCAGAACCGATCGCGGCGATGCCGCCTTCCGGTTCCAGCACGTCGCCATTGCCGGTCAGCACCAGCATCGAATCCGCATCGGCGACGATCATCAGCGCTTCAAGGTTGCGAAGATACTTGTCGGTGCGCCAGTCCTTGGCGAGTTCCACCGCGGCGCGCATCAGCTGACCGCGATATTGCTCAAGCTTGCGCTCCAGCCGTTCGAACAGCGTGAAGGCATCGGCGGTGGCACCCGCGAACCCGGCGATGACCTTGCCCTTTTCGGGGCCGCCCTCACCCAGCCGACGCACCTTGCGCGCATTGGGCTTCATCACCGTGTTGCCCATGGAAACCTGCCCGTCACCGGCGATCACGGTGCGGCCGTTCTTCTTCACCCCGATGATGGTGGTTCCGTGCCACTGTATCAGGCCGTGGCTGGCCCTGCTATCGTCCATGGGGCGGATGTAGGGTTCCGCCCGCAGGGTTCAAGCCGGATCAGCTGCCGTTCGGACCGCCAGGCGCGCCGGCCCCGCCGGCGCCCGCCCCCGGCATCGCGCCAACCGCGCCGATATTGCCGAACAGGTCTTCGAAGAAGCTGCGGCTGCGGCCCAGCGTCGGCGTCTTGTCGCCGTCGGGCGAAAGGCGCACGACGTGCTCCATCCCGTCTCGGCCGACATTGGTGACGTTGCCGGCCTTGTCGAAATTGACCGTCAGGATCATTTCCGATGACGTGCGCGGCCGCGTGAACGGCGCCTGCCTGGTGTTCATCGACACGTAATACCAGGTCTGCTCGCCAAACTCGCTCTTGAACGTGGGACGGCCCAGCGTGCGCTCTACCGAAACCTTGTTGTCCAGCCCCGGCTGCACCGAATTCACCAGCGCGGGATCGACGATATAGCCGCGGTGGTCGCGGATGCTTGCACAGCCGCTTGCCAGCACCAGCAGCGCCAGCGCCGACACGCCCCGTACGATCCGCATCCTGTCCTGCATTCGATAAGCTCCGAACCGAAATGACCCGCCATTGCCCCGGCGATTGCCAAGGCGCCCGCGCTGCCTGTATCGGCGGACCCTTACGGGCCAAAGCCGAACTCCGCAATGGCGGTAAGCGCGCAAGGCCCCGTCTTAATCGGCATCGGATTTAATCCGGGCTGAACGGAAGGGAATTCGCGAATGTCGTTCATCGCAAAGCTGTTTGCCCGCCGCGGCGACGATCGCGATGTCGCCCGCCCGCTGTGGCACCGCGTCGTCGCCATCTCGCGGGAACCGCAGTGGTATGCCGAGGCCGGCGTGGCGGACACCGTGGGCGGCCGCTTCGATGCGATCACGATGGTGCTGAGCGTGGTGCTGCTGCGCATGGAAGCGGACCCCGCGCTGATCGAACCGTCGGTGCGGCTGACAGAGCTTTTCGTGGAAGACATGGACGGCCAGCTGCGCGAAAGCGGCGTGGGCGACCAGGTCGTGGGCAAGCACATGGGCAAGTTGATGAGCGTGCTGGGCGGCAGGCTGGGCGCCTGTCGCGAAGCGCTGGCCGCAAGCGACGAAGCACCGCTTCTGGAAGCGGTGAAGCGAAACGTGACGATGATCGAAGGCAGCGATCCCGCGCGCGTCGCCGCGCGGCTGCGCGATCTTGCGCGGCAGATCGCCATCCTTCCGGCCGACGCGTTGCTGGCGGGGGAGATCGGGCGATGACAGGGAACGCACCTTCGAAGCCCGAGTTTTCGCGGCTGTTCGATATCCGCAACCTGCCGGGCGCACCGATCGTGCTGGAACCCGACGAGACGGAACGCCGCCGCCTTGCCGGGCGCTTTTCCATCACGGCGATCGATGTGATGCGCGCCGAAATCGTGCTCGAACCCGATGGGCGCAACATCAGCGCAAGCGGGCGGCTGACTGCCAGTATCGTGCAGCCCTGCGCGGTTTCGGGCGACGATCTTCATGTCGGAATAGACGAAGAGGTGTCTCTGCGCTTCGTACCGGCGGGAACGCCCCACGATCCGGACGAGGAAGTGGAGCTGGACGCCGACGAGCTTGACGAGATCGAGTACGAAGGCACCGCCTTCGACCTTGGAGAGGCGATTGCGCAAAGCCTTGCGCTGGCGATCGACCCGTTCCTGACCGGCCCGGACGCGGACAGGGTGCGCAAGGAGCACAATCTTGCCGGCGACGGCGCAAGCGGCCCGTTCGCCGCACTGGCCGCGCTGCAGAAGAAGAATGATTGACGCCGCGTTTCCGGCGCGCGGGTCCTTGTTGCCATCCCAGGAAAGTCCAGACGAATGACCAGATCCGGCCCGCCTGCGCGCGGCGACCTAAACAGCGGCCCCGTGATGCGCACGCTTCTGGTGTTTTCGGCGCCGACGCTCGCCTCCAACATCCTGCAGTCGCTGAACGGCTCGGTCAATTCGGTGTGGGTGGGGCGCCTGCTGGGCGAGGACGCGCTGGCCGCCACGGCCAATGCCAACGTGGTCATGTTCCTTGTCTTCGCGGCGGTATTCGGTTTCGGCATGGCCGCGACGGTCAAGGTGGGACAGGCATTCGGTGCGGGCCGGGTCGATGCCGCAAGGCGGACTTTCGGCAGCGCGATGGGCTTTTGCAGCCTGCTGGCGGTCATCATAGCGGTCGCCGGGTGGATCCTTGCCGATCCGCTGCTGAAGGCGCTGGCGACACCCGGCGATGCCTATGACCTGGCGCTGACCTATTTGCGCGTGATCTTCATTGCGATGCCGGCCTCGATGATCTCGGTCATGTTCGCGATGAGCCTGCGCGGCGCGGGCGATTCGCGCACGCCGCTGCTGTTCATGCTGTTGAGCGTGGGGCTGGACATCGTGTTCAACCCGATGCTGATAACCGGCTTCGGCCCATTTCCGCGCCTCGGCATCGCCGGGTCTGCCCTGTCGACCGCGCTCGCCTCTGTCGTCAGCATGATCGCGATGGTCACGTATGTTTACGTGAAGGACATCCCGCTGCGCCTGCGCGGAAGCGAGGTTTCCTATCTCCTCCCGCGCCGGGACGAGCTTGGCTATATCGTGACCAAGGGCCTGCCGATGGGTGCGCAGATGCTGCTGATATCGGCGGCCGGCATCATCATGGTGGGGCTTGTGAACCGCGAGGGGATACTGGCCAGCGCCGCCTATGGCGCATCGTTGCAATTGTGGACCTATCTGCAGATGCCGGCGATGGCGATTTCGGCGGCGGTCAGCGCCATGGCGGCGCAGGCAATAGGCGCGCGGCTGACCGGCCGCCTGTCCGAAATCACGCGCGCGGGGATCATCCTGAACATGGCGATGACCGGCGCGCTTACCGCGCTGCTGCTGCTGTTCGACAGGGCCGCGCTCGAGCTGTTCCTTGGCCCCGGATCGCCCGCCGTCCCGCTCGCCCGCCATATCCAGTTGCTGGCAAGCTGGTCGTTCCTGCTGTTCGGCGTGACGATCGTGCTGTTCGGCACGATGCGCGCGGGCGGCGTGGTGATCGCGCCGCTGATCGTTCTGGCAATCGCGATGTATCCGGGGCGGCTGGGCTTCTATTACATCGCCTATCCGCGCATCGGGCAGGACGCGCTCTGGTATGCTTTCCCCGTGGGCTCTGTCATTGCCAGCGCGCTTGCCATCGTCGCCTACCGCATGCCCGGCTGGCGCAAGGACATGCACGCGATTCCTTCCGGCGAAGCTGCCGAGGAAGCGATGGCCGACAGCGATGTTTCGGGCCGCATGGAACCCTTGATGTAACAGGAACGGGGCCGTCCAGCGGGCGGCCCTCAGGATCACCTGGCCTGTGCGCGCCAGCGTTGCACGGTGCGCACCACCGATTGTTCTTCCCCGCCCGACTTGCTCCACAGTTCGGAGAACGACGGGTCGGCCGAGGCCGGGCGCTTGACCGCTTCCAGATCATCGAAGCTGACGCGGATCGGGATCGCCACGCCTTCGCCGCAGATGATGCATTCGCGGTTGCGCAGCGCCGGAATCGAATCGAGGAAGCCGCGCGCGCCTTCGGGCATCGCCGCCTTCACGAAAGCCTGGTCGCGGTCGTTGTTGAGACGCATGGAAATGATCGTACCGCACTGCGAAAGCACGCCTTCGGCAAGGTCGGACGGGCGCTGCGTGATCAGGCCCAGCGATACGCCGTATTTACGGCCTTCCTTGGCGATGCGCGAAAGGATGCGGCCAACCGACGACCCGTCGGAATTCTTTTCGCTGGGCACGTAGCGGTGCGCTTCCTCGCACACCAGCAGCACGGGGCGGGTCTGTTCGTCACGCGACCAGATCGCATAGTCGAACACAAGTCGGCTGAGCACGGCGACCACCGTGGAGGTGATTTCCGAAGGCACGCCCGACACGTCGATGATCGAAATCGGCTTGCCGGCGGCAGGAAGGCGGAAGACCTTGCCCAGGAAATCGGCCATCGTGTCGCCCACCAGCATCCCTGAGAACATGAACTGGTAGCGCGGATCGGCCTTGATCTCCTCAATCTTCGATTTCACCCGCATATAGGGAACCGAAGAGTTGGCCTTGTCGATCTTGCCCATCTCGTTCTGCAGGATCGTGGTCAGGTCGGACAGCAGATAGGGGATGGGCGAATCGACCGTGATCTTGCCCATCTGGTCCGCCAGCCGGTTCTTCATCCGCGCCTGCAAAAGGCACTTCGCCAGAATGTCGCGATCCATCTGTGCGTCGGAACCGGTGGTGGTGATGAACACCTCGCAGTGTTCCTCGAAATTCATCAGCCAGTACGGCATCTGCAGGTTCGACACGTCGAGCAGGAAGCCCGTGTGGCGGAATGCCTGCATATATTCGCCGTGGGGGTCGATCATCACGATGTGCCCCTCCGGCGCCGCCTCGCAGATGCGGTGCAGGATCAGCGCCGCACTGGTCGATTTGCCGGTGCCGGTGGACCCGAGCAGCGCGAAGTGCTTGCCCAGCAAGGCATCGACATAAAGCCCCGCACGGATATCCTTGGTGGGATAGACCGTGCCGATGGGTACGCTGGACCGTCCGTCGCTGGCATAGATCTGGCGCAAGTCGGCACTGGTGGCCGGATAGATCGCCGCGCCGGGAATGGGATAGCGGGTAACACCGCGGCGGAAGCCATAGATCTTGCCGGTCAGCCGCTCTTCGTCGCCTTCGCCAAGGAAATCGATGTGGGCGATGATCCCGCCCTCGACCTTCCCTTCGGCGCGCTGGGTGCGCACGCTGGCAAGCAGCCACGAATCGCCGACGCGGATCTTGATCTGGCTGCCGACCTGGCCCGACAGGGCGATGGACGGATCGGTATCTACCGAACATTCGTTCAGGCGTTGCAGGTCGAGCGCGATGCGGCTGCCCGAACCGGCGATCTCGATCACGAAACCGATCGGCTGGCGCGCATTGTCCGAAACGGCTGCCGCCTCCGAAACGGTCGCCGGATTTACGGCATGCGTTTCGGGCGCCATTTCCGAAGGATCGGCAGAACGCGCTGCTTCGAAACCGTGCATGTTCATATCAGACATTATTCGCAAACCCCCGCCATGCGGCCATTCGATGGTTTGCCGGTCTATCCGCATCGCGGTTAACAAGCGGCTAAACAGACGGGGGGTTATACCAGCGCGAAGAGCCTGCCCGCGATCCAGCCCATGCCCACCGACACCAGCACGGCGAACAGTCCGTAAAGCAGCGAATCGCGGTCCGCCGTCACGGCAACGAAGCGTTCGAATCCCTGCTTGCTTACTTCCACTCTGGTCAGCGCGGAGGCGACAACCTTGCCCCGGTGCACCGCGAAGGTTTCCGCGGTATAGGTGCCGGTCTGCACGGTGGACGGCAGCGAAATGCGCGCCTGGTAAAGCACCTGCCCGCTTATCTTAACGCCGCCGGGGTTCTGCTGGTAAAGCCCCTGCCGGCGCTTCAGGTCCACCAGTCCGGCGGAAAAGCGCGCCTGCTGCGCGGGATCGATGGTGCCGATCGGCGAAAGCTGCAACCAGTCGAGCCCCAGTTCGTAGATCGCGGCGGTCTTGTCGTCCACGATGTCCTTTACCGGGCGCGACGAGGCAAGCGCGAAGAACGATGGCGCTGACCGGAATTCGGTGCTGTCGGCATTCAGCCAGATACCCGCGACTTTCTGCTTTTCGCGCAGGCGGATGGACTGGACCGGCCCTTTCAGCACCACGACGATGTCGTAATCCTGCGCCGCGCGCGAACCTTCCGGCGTCAGGATCGCGCCGAACAGCAAAAGGTTCGCGCCGGTAAAGCCCTGCCGCACCTGGATTTCATGCTGGCTGATTTCGGGCACGAGGATCGGGTCGCGCGCGCCGCCCAGGAACAGAAGCGCGGCGGCCAGCAACAGCGCCTTCGTGCCCGCGCTGATCACAACGGCACCACGGAATAGATTTCGCTTGGCCGGTATCCCAGGCCCAGCGCCATGCGGAAGGCGACCAGCAGCACGATGGTCGCCAGCACAAGGCGCAGCTTTTCGGGCCGGGCCTTCTGTGCGAACTGCGCGCCGATCTGCGCGCCCGAAACCGACCCCACAAGCAGCAGCCCCGCCAGAACGATATCCACCGCCTTGGTCGTCAGCGCGTGCATCATGGTGGTGACCATCGTCACGAACAGGATCTGGAACAACGACGTGCCGATCACCACGCTCGCGCTCATGCCCAGGATATAGAGCATCGCGGGCACAAGGATGAAACCGCCGCCGATCCCCATCAGCATCGTGATGATGCCCGTGCCCATGCCCAGCAACAGCGGCGCGAATGGCGAGATATAGAGGCCCGAGCGATAGAAACGCCAGCGCATCGGCAGACTGGCGACCAGCGGATGATGCCGCCGCTTGCGTGCCGGCACTTGCGTTCCGCTGCGCTGGGCGCGCAGCGCGCCGATGCTTTCGTGCGCCATCAGTCCGCCGATACTGCCCAGCAGGACGACATACAGGATGTTGATGACGGTATCGATCTGGCCAAGTGCCTGCAAAAGCCGGAACAGCAGCGCGCCGATGCCGGTGCCGATGGTGCCGCCCGCCACCATCACCGCGCCGAGCTGATAATCGATGCCGCCGCGCCGGGCATGGGCGAAAGCCCCCGAAACGCTGGCGCCCGTCACCTGGCTGGCGGCAGAGGCCGCCGCGACCGTGGGCGGCACGCCATAGAAGATCAGCAACGGCGTTGTCAGGAATCCGCCGCCCACGCCGAACATGCCCGACAACACCCCGGTAACCGCGCCAAGGGCGACGATGACCAGGCCGTTGACCGAAAGATTCGCGATCGGAAGGTAGACATCCATTGCGCCTTACGGCCTAGCGCAGCGACGGCGGCAATGGAACGCCGCGCGACGCATCGCGGATCAAATTCCGCAAGGGTCAGAAACCGGCGGAAACGGTTATGGCCGGTCCGGAGCCGGGCCGCGCATTTCCCGCAACGCGAAACCGCCAGTCGAACGCGACGCGAGACGCCGTGCCCTGCACCCTCAGGCGGGCCGATGCCCTTGGCCCCAGATCAAGCCGCGCCGCGCCGCGCTGCCCGCCGGCCCAGGCCCCGCCGCCCAGCCGCAACTCCATATTGCCGCCCGTCGCGGCAACTCTTTTGTCCGCGACGGCCTGCAAATCGAAAAACGCCGTTGCGCCCTTCCCGCCGACATAGCCCGCCTGCGCATAGACTTCGGCCTTCACGCCCATCGGCAGGCGCTGCGGCGCAAGTTCGGTCACGACCGTGGCCGCCGGGCGCACGCGCGCCTTGCCCGTCGATTGCGTGACACGCGCTTCGGCCAGTAGCCGCAGCGGCATGGACGGGACGGGCCGCACGCCAATTCCCGCTGCGACATCGCGATCCCCGCCCGGCCGCCCCAGCGCGCCAGAAACCCTGGCATATAGATAGGGCGCGGCGCGGCCGCCGTCGTGCAATCGGTAGCGCAAGACCGCACCGGCCTGGCTGCCGCCATAGCCCGGCGCGCCCGGAAGCAGCGCCGCCTCACCGCCATCGCGCCGCGCGAGCACCCAGCCGTCCGCCGACCAGCGCGATGTTCGGGATGTTCCGGCGGGCGGCACTGGTTGCGGTGCCGGGTTCATCGTCGAAAGCGCACGCGTCGCGATTTCCGGCAAGGTCACGTAACCGAGCGCGGCCATCAGCAGGAGCTGGTGCCCCGCAACCGCCCGGACGTTGCCCATTTCGGGCACCCGCACATCGCGCGATTGCACCTTGGGGGCGAGCGATTCGACCGGGTGCACCATCGGCAGGAACGGCCCCTGCCGCGTACCGTGCAAAGGCGCGAATCTGTGTGCCGCGGAACCATTCGTGGCGCCATGTCCCCGTTTCCCCGCACGCTGCATCGGCAGTACGCGACGCTTCGGGTCGCGCGCGTTGTCCTCGCTCCGCCCGGCAATTCGCTCGACCGGCGCGGGCACCACTTCGAACCCCGCGTCCCACATTGTCGCGCGCAGGCCGATCCAGCCGGTCAGCAGCGCGGCAAGAACCAGCAACGGCTCGCCCCGGCGGCGGGAGCGGGGCGTTACGGTCATCCCGAAAACCGGACCGCTGCGGGGTGGCGTCGATGCACGGTCTTGTCCCAGCGAATGCCCGTGCCCCTGAGTGTCCGCAGATAGGCGAGCAGCGCGCGCCGACCCACGATGATCGCGATCACGTTGGACACGTGGATGCGCAGGACGGAGCGGACCCCTTCGACCCAGCCATGGACATGCGCGGTGAAAGCGAAGCGCATGATCGCGCGCCAGAAGAACCCGGCAAGGTTGAACACCAGCAGCCATTCGAGCGCGCGCGAATATGGCAGCGCGGCGATCATGCCGGACCGTTCGGCCACCATCGCGAAGGGCCAGATCACGATCAGCAGATAGGCGGCAACCAGCACCACCGCGGTCAGCGGTCCGCGCCGGTCGCGCATGCGCATCCACACTTCCGCCGGCCGGCGATGCCAGCCGAGCCGGTCCCACCCCTGGAAGGCGATTCCGTGCAGCCAGCGGGTTTTCTGGCGAACCGCCGCATCAAGCGTGGCCGGAAAGAATTCACGCGTGGCGACAAGTGCGCCCGCCGCGTCGCGAATGCGCAGGAACCGGCCCTTCCCGCCGTCTTCGGCGACCAGCAACCCGCATTCGTAATCCTCTGTCAGCGAATCGGGTGCGAAGGGATGCGGCGTGCCGCGACGCCTTGCGATGCGCGCAATCGCGTCGCGCGAAAAGGCGCAACCCACCCCGGCCGAGGGCAGGCCGACGCCGAGCCAGTCCCGCACCACCATCGTCTTGCCGTGGGCTTCGGCGAACTCGTCTGCATAATGCCCCGCCACCCAGCGCGAATCCGCCTGCTGTTCGGGCATCACCGGCAATTGCACGAAGTCGGCCTGGTCCAGCGCGGCATCGAGTTCCGAAAGCGCGGCGGGATGGACCAGATCCTCTGCATCGTGGAGGACGATGGATCGCGCGCGAAAGCCCGCGCGCGCCTCGTCATCGCAAAGCGCTTCGTAAAGGCGGTTCAGGCAATCGGCCTTGGTCGTGGGACCGTCCACATCGTGAACCACGATGCGAAGACGCGGATCGCCCGCCGCTTCCATCATCGCGCAAAGCGTGGGCGTATCGTTGCGATAACAGCCGGCATAGATCCGCAATTCGGCCTGCGGCCAGCTTTCCAGGCAATGCGAAAGCATCGCGCCGACAACATTCGCCTCCTGCCATGCGGGGACGAAGACCGCCGCGATGCCGCCCAGCGGCGCATCGGGCGGGCGGGTCAGCGGACGCGCCCCGGCCCTGCCGCGCAGCGCCAGCCCCAGCCAGGCCACGTCCACCAACATTTCGTCCAACGTGCCCAGCGCCAGCCAGAAGGCCGCGAACAGAAGCAACTCGTGCTGAACCAGCACCAGCCCTTCCATCACCGCACGGGCGATTTGCGCGTCCAATCCCGTCTAGCCCCCTTGAAAGCGCCGGCGAAACCCGCCGGTCGCGAACGATCGTAAGGGTATTGGGGGCAATCACGCCTTGCAACGCGGGATCAGTTCGGGAATGGCGGGAAAATGCAGGCCAGATCGAACACTTCCCGAAATCCATTGACCACCCTGCTGGACAGCGAGGCGGCTCCCGGCATCGTTCTGATGATCGCCGCGGCGGCTGCCATGATAATGGCCAATTCGGGCCTGGCGGAAACCTATCACAACATCTTCCACCACCGGCTGGGATGGACCCCGATCCCCAAGCTGGACACCTGGCACCTGTGGATCAACGACGGCCTGATGGCGGTGTTCTTCTTCGTCGTCGGGCTGGAGATCAAGCGCGAGATCGTGGACGGCGAGTTGAGCGATGCGGAAAAGCGCCGCCTGCCCGTGATCGCCGCGGCCGCAGGCATGGCGATCCCGGCGCTGATCTTCATTTTCGTCGCGCGCGGCGACCCTTTGCTGCACCGGGGCTGGGCCATTCCGGCGGCCACCGACATCGCATTCGCGATGGGCGTCCTCGCCATCGTCGGCGGACGATTGCCCCCTTCGATCCGGCTGTTCCTGCTGACTGTGGCCATCGTTGACGATCTGGGCGCGGTGGCGGTGATCGCGCTGTTCTATACCTCTGGCATAAAGGCCATGTGGCTGGCGATTTCGCTCGTGATCCTTGGGGCGATGATCGCGCTCAACTATTTCCGGCTGCGTTCGGTCTGGCCCTATGTCGCGCTGTCCGTGGTGCTGTGGTTCGCGGTGCTCCATTCGGGCATCCACGCAACGGTGGCGGGCGTGATGGCTGCGTTCACCGTGCCGATGGCGCTCGATTCGTCGCGGCACAGTCCGCTGCTGCGACTTGAACATGCGCTGGTGAAGCCCAACGGGTTCCTGATCGTTCCGCTGTTCGGCTTCGCCAATGCGGGCGTCGCCATCGGGGGCGATTCGATGCACTTGCTGGCAACGCTTCCTGTGGCGATTGCGCTGGGCCTGTTCCTGGGCAAGCAGATCGGCATTTTCGCCAGCATCTGGATCGCGGACAGGCTGCGCATCGCCCCGCGTCCCGAAGGCGCAAGCTGGGTGCAGATCTGGGGTATGTCGCTGCTGTGCGGCATCGGCTTCACGATGAGCCTGTTCATCACCGCGCTGGCCTTTCCGCTGCACCAGTTGCTGGTAGAGGAAGCGAAGATTGGCGTGCTGGGCGGCTCCGTCGTCTCCGCGCTGCTCGGCTGGGCGGTGCTGCGCTTCGCACCGGGCGCGGCCACGCCGGACGCGACCCCGTCAGACAAATCGCCTTAATCGAACAGTGTAACCGCCTTTAATCGGGAAACGTGATCACCGTTCTGCGTTAGAAGGTTATCAGACCAGAAAACGCAAGAAAGGGAATCATCATGCCCGGCGACAATGCCACCAAAGCCCTGAACGACAGCATGAACGGCCTGCTGGCCGATTATTTCACGCTCTACGTCAAGACCAAGAACTTCCACTGGCACGTAAAGGGGCCGCAGTTCCGCAGCCTGCACCTGCTGTTCGACGAACAGGCCGGGCAGCTTTTCGCCCTGACCGACACCATAGCCGAACGCGTGCGCAAGAACGGCGGCCAGACGCTTACGTCGATTGGCGGCATCGGCGCCAAAAGCCGCATCGCGGACGACGATCGCACGGGGCTGGATGCCACGGAGATGGTCCGTACGCTGCGTGACGACAACGCGAAGCTGGTCGATGCCATTCGCGAAGTGAAGGCCGCGGCAACCGAAGCCGGTGACAACGCGACCGAGGGGCTTGCCGACGACTGGACCGACGAGGCGCAGGAACGCGTCTGGTTCCTGACCGAGATCCTTCAGTAAGGCGCTACAGCGTTCCGCCCGCCTTCACGCCGATCCCGCCGCCGGGGCGGGCGGAAAACCCCATGTCGAGCAATGGGCCGCTGACTTCGACCGGCAATCCGGTCAGCACAAGATCGGCGGTCCACTTGCCGCTGCCTTTTACGCGCAGCATCAGCTTTTCCATCCCGGTCGGCCCCTGCATGGGCACGAACAGGTCGCCGTCATCGCACCGCGCATTGCCGGACATCGCGATGTCGCCGGGCAAGAGCGCGCTGACCGGCGCGACCTTCAGCGTCACCGTGCCTTGCGCGGACTGGCACTTGCCGTCGCGAAGTTTCATCGCGAATTCGCCGAAGCCGAGCGAATCGACCGGCAGGGCGCCGGCCAGCCCGCCAAGCGGTACGGTGCCGTTCACGTGACGGAGCGCAATGTTGGCGCCATTGCCGGAAGCGATCGCACTGAACGGCGCGGCCGCTCCATCGGGCCGCCTGACCCAGACCTCTGGCCTGCCCACAAGCAGGGGAAGCGGGTTCAATCCGGCATCGACCGTGCCCAGCGGCAAGGGTCCGGCGTTGAGCTGGCCGATCTGGCCCGACCAGATAGACCCGTGCACGGCCTGCGCGGTGATCCCGTGCTTGCCGCTGCCCACCCAGGCCAGTGCCAGCCGCAGTGGAAACAGCGCGATCAGGAACAGCACGAACAACACGGCCAGCACAACGATGGCGCGGCGCGGCAGCCTGCGGTCGCGCAGGAAAATCCAGCGTTCGAATATCATCCTGCCCGCCTCAACGTCGCATTGACGGAAACCGTTCCGTCGGCTGCCGGGGTAACCGTCAGCGCCTCTATCGAAAGCCCCTGCGCGGACAGCCGGTCCAGCCAGCCGAGCACATCGGAAGCGCGCGCGCCGGGGATCGAGACGATCGTCGTGTCCGCGCCCTGCGCCTGGTTCGACTGGAGGACAAAGCCCGCCTCTTGCGCGGAGGCGGCAACCAACTGGTCCACTGGCCCCGAAGCGGCCACGCGCCCACGCGCGGGCGCATCCAGCCGGTCCAGCATCGCCATAAGGCGCGCGCTGCGCATCACCGCGTCACGATGGCGCAGCGCGGCGGCGTCAAGCGCGCGGCCAACGGGCATCACGATTCCATAGACCAGCAGGACCAGCGCGGCGAGCGCGCCCGCCACGCTCACCAGCACGCGCTCGCGCAGGGTCAGCCCCAGATACCAGGCGGAAAGCCGTGCGATCATTGCGCCCTCAGCGTTATGGCGGCAACCGTCGCGCCGGTGGGATCGGGTGCCAGCGCGGGCGGCACGGTGACTTTCCAGCCGTCTTCCTGAAGCGACAGCAACAAGGCGTTGATATCTTCCGCGCGCGGTGCGGCGGCGGTGAAGCGCAGTGTGCCGTCGGCCGAAAAGCCCAGGTCGCGCAAGCTGACACCCGGAATGGCCCGCATCGCGGCCAGCAGCGCGGCGGCAGGTGCGGAAAAGCCCGATGCGCCAAGACCGCGCTTCGCCACTTCCGCGCTGGCCAGCCGCTCTGCGCTGTCGAGGTCGGTCGCGGCGGGAAAGTGCTTTTGCGCGGCGGCCAGGGCGTCGGCCTCCTGCGCGCTTGAATCGACGTTCCACTTGATGATCCACGCCAGCATCAGCACCAGCGCCAGAAGCGCGGCCAGTGCAGCCATGCGCGCCAGCCGTCCCCAGTCCGGCAAGCGGAAGAAAGAAACGCGCCGGGGTGCATAGCGCCCCTGTCGCAAGTCCAGCGGCGCTTCGCCATGAACCACCAGCATACCCTGCAACACGGCATCGTCGGTGATGTCGCGAACCTCGCCGTCGCCTGCCAGCGCCTCGACCAGCGCAGGCTCTCCCGCGAAGGCGGCGGTGGTCGTGCGGGCCAGCGGTTCCGCGCCCAGCGTGCCGCCGACAAGGCCCGTCACCGGACGTGGCAGGGCAAGCGCGGCGGGCACAAGCGAAGCCGGTTCGATCCCGCGCGCCGCGCATTCGGCCAGCCATGTATCCATGTCTGACGGCGAAACCGCGCAGGACAGCAGCCGCCCCTCGTGCGCGGCGACGGCAACGTGGCGCTCGCCCGGCACGGCAGCTTCGCCCGCACGCTCCAGCCGCTCTGCCGCCAGCGCCTGTGGCAGCGGCATTTCGGGCAGCGGCTTGTCGGCCACCGGGGCCAGCGCGGCGGGCACGATCGCGGTGATGCGCGCGCCCTCGCCCAGATCGCCCCACGGCGCCGTGCCACCGGGGTCGAGCGTGCCTTCGCCTTCGATCCCGCGCGCGCCGACGCGCCACCAGCGCCCCTCCGCGCCGGGCGCGGGCGGAAGCTGGACGATCAGGCCGTCGGACGTGTCGTTGGCGGTTTCGCCGGTCATCGGTGTGCCCGTGCCTATTTCTTCTGTGCAGAGGTGATGTCGGCGTTCAGCCCCTCACCGCCGGGCTGCCCGTCCGCGCCGAGCGAGAGGATTTCGAACGGTTTCCCGTCGGGGCCGGGCACCTTGTACTGGTATGGCCGTCCCCAGGGATCGCTGGGCAGGTCCTTGATATAGCCGCCCGATTTGTAGCTGCCGGGCTGGCCCAGGTCCGCCGGCGGATTTTCAAGCGCGGCAAGGCCCTGCGCCTGCGTGGGATAGGTCGCGTTATCCAGGCGGTACATCTCCATCGCCTGGTCCAGCGTGGCGATATCACCGCGTGCCTTTACCACCATCGCCTTGTCCTGGCTGGGCAGCACGTTGATCAGCACCACGGTTGCCAGAAGGCCGATGATGAAGATCACCACCATCAGTTCGACAAGGCTGAAGCCGTTGGGGGCAGGAAGCTTGCGTTGGGGTTCCATGATTTTCAAAGTCCGGTCAGGTCTTGCAGTTGCAGGATGGGCAGCAGGATAGCGAGGATGATCAGCGCGACCACCGTGCCCATGACGATAATGATGGCAGGTTCCAGCAGCGCCATAGCCGCGCTGGTGAAACTTTCGAATTCGCGCTCCAGATAGTCCGCCGCGCGTTCCAGCATGGTGCCCAGCTGGCCCGCCGCCTCGCCGCTGGCGGCAAGATAGACCAGCAGCGGCGGGAACGTACCCGCTTCGCGCAAGGCGGTGGACAGCGATCCGCCCGCGCGCACCCTTTCGGTGATCGCCTGAAGCGCGTTACGCTGAACCGAATTGGAAACCGTGCGGCTGGCAAGTTTCAGCCCGTCGACCAGCGGCAGCCGCGCCTCGATCATTGTCGCCAAAGTGCGGGCAAGGCCGGCGGCGTGCATGTCGCGGATCAGGCGACCAATGAACGGCAGGCGCAACACCAGCGTATCGAAGCGCAGCTTGAAGGCGGGATCGCGCAAGGCGCGCAGGAAGCCGAGTACGCCCAGCGCCAGCACCAGCAGGATCGCCCACCACCAGGCGCCAAGAACCTGCGAGATGCCGATCACCGCGCGTGTCAGGAAGGGCAACTGGCGGCTGGCGTTGTCGAACTGTTCCACAACCTTGGGCACGACCTTCACCATCAGCCCCGTCACCACCGCCACCGCCACAAGGCTGAGCACGATCGGATAGGCCAGCGCGGCGATGATCTTGCCGCGCACCTGTGCCTGCTTTTCCAGCAGGTCGGCCAGCCGGTTGGCGATATCGGGCAGGCTGCCCGAATTCTCGCCCGCCGCGATCATCGCGCGATAGACCGGCGGAAAGCTCGGCTCCTCGCGCCGCATCGCCTCGGCCAACGGCAGCCCCTCGACAATACCCGCGTGGACGTTGGACAGGATCTCGCGCGCCTTGGGCTTTTCCGTCTGGCGAGAGATCGTGCGAAGCGTTTCTTCCAGCGGGCTGACCGCCATCAGCGAGGCGAGCTGGCGCGTGAACAGCGCCAGTTGCTTGGGCGAAAGTTTCGGTGCGAACAGGGCAAGGCCACTGGTCGATGTTGCCGCGCGCCTTGCGGAAGAGGCCGCGTCCGGCCCCACGCGCACCACGTGCCACTGGCGGCCCGCCAGCTTCGCGTGGGCCGCGCGCTCGTCCTCGGCCTCGATCGCGCCGCGGCGTTCGTTGCCCTTGGGATCAATCGCAAGATAGGCAAAGCGGGCCATCAGGTGCGCGTTCCGAAAGCGCGCGCGCGTTCATCGCTCGACAGGCTCACCATGAACGGGAGCGGGAACCACAAGGTCGGTTCTTCCGAAGCTTGTCGAAGGAGGCCGCGCAACATCGCCTTGCTAACCATCGCTGCGATCCTCGCGCCGGGTGATGCGCAGCGCCTCTTCCGCCGTTGTCACGCCTTCCAGCACCAGCCGCCGCGCGGCCCTGGCGAGCGTGGGAGACTTTGCGTACGCGTGCCTGGCGATGGCGGTTTCATCCGCGTTTTCATGGATCAGCCTGCGGATCGTGTCGTCCACGCGCAGGGCTTCGTAAACGCCGATCCGGCCGGTGAAGCCCGTCTGGTTGCAGGCCGGGCAGCCATTCGCGGCATAGACGGTCGCACCCGGCTCGATACCCAGCGCGCCGGCCACCGCCGGTTCGATTTCATGCGGTTCGCGGCAATGCGGGCACAGGCGGCGCACCAGCCGCTGGGCGATCACCGCGCGCAAAGTGGAGGCGAGCAGGAACGGCTCCACCCCCATATCGCGCATCCGCGTGATCGCGCCCGCCGAATCGTTGGTGTGGACGGTGGAAAGCACAAGGTGCCCGGTCAGCGACGCCTGAACCGCGATGTCGGCCGTCTCGCGGTCGCGGATTTCGCCGACCATCACCACGTCCGGGTCTTGCCGCAGGATCGCGCGCAGGCCCGCCGCGAAGGTCAGCCCCACCTTGGCGTTGACCTGCGTCTGCCCAACGCCTTCCACCGCGTATTCGACCGGGTCTTCCACCGTCAGGATATTGCGCGCGCCGTCGTTCAACTGGCGCAGCCCGGCATAGAGCGTGGTCGTCTTGCCCGACCCCGTCGGCCCGGTGACAAGCACGATCCCGTTGGGTTCCGCCAGCGCGCCGTTCAGGATTTCCGCCGCCCGGTCGTCCAGCCCCAGGTGCGCGAGGTCCAGCCCCGCGTTCTCCTTGTCCAGAAGGCGCATCACCACGCGCTCGCCCGCTCGGCCGGGCAGCGTGGAAACGCGCACGTCGATCAGCTTTCCCCCAAGGCTGAGCGAAATGCGCCCGTCCTGCGGCACGCGGCGCTCCGCAATGTCGAGCCGCGCCATCACCTTGATGCGGCTTACCAGCACCGGGGCGACGTGCGGCGGCATTCGCAGCTTTTCGGCCAGCACCCCGTCCACGCGCATCCGCACGACCAGCGCCTGTTCGTATGGCTCTATGTGAATGTCGGATACGCCCTGCCGCACGGCTTCGGCGATAAGGCCGTTGATGAGGCGGATCGCGGGCGCGTCGTCCGCCGAATCGAGCAAGTCTTCGGCGGAGGGAAGCCCCAGCGCGAGCGGATCGATGGTGTCGCCCGCTATGCCCATGTCGCCCGCGACCGCCGCCGCCGCGCCATCGACCGAATAGTGTTCGGCAAGGCGCTTTTCGAAAGCGGCCGAATCGACGCGCTCGATCTCCAGCGGCCGGCCCAGCGCGCGGCGCAGTTCCAGCAGAACCGACGGGTCGGCCCCTTCGCGCAGCACCAGATGTGCGGCACCGCCTGCCTGTCCGGCGTTGCCCTGCCCCAGCAGCACCCCGCGATCGCGCGCGAACGCATAGGGAAGGTCAAGCGCGGGAGCAGCCGCGGGCGACGCGACGCTGACCGCATCGGCCAGCGCGACATCGTCCGACACGGAAACGTCGGCGGGCGTGGTTCCGCCCGCCGTTGCGGCCTCCGTTTCGTTGTCAGCGTTTCCCCGGCGGATCTGCATCGGACTATGGCTTCCGGGGCGGCAACTCGCCGTCGATCTGCGCCTTCGGTTCGGCGGTGCCCGCAGCCGATGCCTGCGGACGGATCACCGTATCGCCCGGTGCGTGGGCATCGACCGGCATGGCCGCGCCCATGTAGTCGGTAACAAGCTGGTCGATCCCCGGTTCCTGCTTGGGATCGAACTGCATCTGCGCATCGCGGATCACGCCCATGCGCCGCGCCGCCAGCGCCTGGCGTTCGGCATAGGAGCGCAGGATGGTCGGCCGGATGAAGACCATCAGGTTGGTCTTCACGTGGCTTTTCCCGCGCGATTTGAACAGTTCACCCAGCAGCGGGATATCGCCCAGCAGCGGCACCTTCTCGATCGTGCGGCGCTCGTTATCGTCCAGCAGCCCGCCCAGCACCGCGATCTCGCCATCGTGGACGGTCAGCGTGGTCTTGATCTCGCGCTTGTTGACGATCAGTTCCGAATTGTTCGACGAGACCGGCCCGGCGACCGAGCTGACCTGCTGGCGCAGATCGAGCCGCACTTCGTTGCCCGCGTTGATCTGCGGCGTCACGTCCAGCTCTATGCCCACGTTCTGGCGCTGGATGGTGCGGAACGTGTTCTGGAAGTTCGCGCCCAGCGCCTCGCCGGTGGAAACCGGGATTTCCTGCCCGAACAGGATAGAGGCGGGCACGTTGTTGTTGGTGGTGATGTGCGGGGTGGAAAGGATGTTCGAATTGGTATCGGACTGCACCGCGTTCAGCAGCACGCCCAGATAGCGGTCCTTGCCAAGGTCGGCATAGCCGCCAAGATATCCGCCCTGCGCGCCAAGCGCGGCCTGCGCCGCATTCTGGCGCAACAGGTCTCCGGTCGCACTGTTCGTGGTGGTCGTGACGGTCGAACCGTTGATCACGGTGGTGGACTGGTCGATCTTGTTGGCCAGCAGCCCGCCGGCCAGCGTCACGATATTCGGCGCGGCGTTGGAAAAGTTGGTCGCGGCAAAGGGAATGTCCTTGCCGCCCAGCAGGAACTGCAGGCCCAGCTTCCGCGCGACGTCGTTCGAAACCTCGACGATCACCGCCTCGACCAGCACCTGGTCCTGCCGCACGTCAAGCTGGCGGATCACTTCGGTCAGCCGGCGCTGCACATCGGCGGGACCGGAGATGATGACCGCATTGGCGCCGGGATAGCGGGTGATCGTTGCCGTGCCCGCTTCGTTCGCCAGCTTGATCGGTCCGCTGCCCAGACCGCCGCTGGTCGCGCCCGTGGGGCTGGATGCGGCCGTCACCTGCCCCGGCGACGCGCTTGACGTAACGGTGCCGCCGCTGCCGCCTGCCGCAGACTGCCCGGACGTTCCGCCCACGCCGCCAAGCGATACGGGCGCGGCAGAACCGGACGTCACCTCGTCGCCGCCGCTGCCGCCCACCAGCCTTTCCAGCACGGGCACCAGCGTTGCCGCGTCGGCATAATCCAGCCAGACGACCTTCACCCCGCCGCTCGCCGCCGCGCGCGCATCAAGCTGGCGCGCGGTATCGGCCAGCTTCTTCAGCGTGCCCGGCTCCCCGCGCATGATAACCGCGTTCGAACTGTCGACCGGGACGATCGTCGCCAGCGCGCGGCCCTCTGCCCCTTGCTGGATCAGCTGCGTCAACGCCGTCGCGATCTCGCGCGCACCGGCGTGTTCCAGCATCACCGTGCGGGTAGAGGCTTCGCTTGCCTTGTCGATCTGGCCCACCAGCGCGCGGATGCGGCGCATATTGTCGGCATAATCGACGATGACCAGCGAATTGCCCGCCTTGTTGGCGGTGATCGAACCTTCGCGGCTGACCAGCGGGCGCAGCGTTTCCACCGCCTGCGCCGCCTCTATCGTGTGAAGGCGGACGATCTCCGTGATCATCTGGTTGCGCGCCGCGCCGCGGCTGCCGATCTGGCTCGGCTGCGCCGCCGCGCCTTCGGCCGGCTGTATGCGGAACGCGCCGTTGCTGGTCGGCACCGCGACAAGGCCGTTCGCGCGCAGCGTGGAAAGAAACACCTCGAAGTATTCCGACCGCGTCAGCGGCCGGTCGCTGACCACGCTGATCTTCCCGTTGACGCGGCCATCCACGATGAACGTGCGGCCCGTCACTTGCGCCGCGTCGGCGATGAAGGCGCGCACGTCCGCGTCGCGCACGTTCAGGGTATATTGCGCGAATGCGGCGTTCGGCGTGGCCAGCGCCAGCGCCGCGGCCGCGACAAGAAGGTTGCGAAATTTCATTGCGCCAACGTGATTGCAAGAGGAAGCTGACGGCCGCCGCGATTGACGGAAACCGAGATGGAAGCGCCGGGCTTCAACTGCCCGACAAGTGACGCGATATCGTTGCCCGAGGTTACCGGCTTTCCGCCTATCGCGGTGACGATATCGCCCGGTTCGAAGCCGGCTGCGCGGAATGCCGCGCCGTCTCCCGACGGCTGGACTTCAAGCCCGTCGATCCCGCTACCTCCGGCATACGGCGCAAAGGTGATGCCCTTGCGCACCGTATCCACGGTCAGCGCATCGGGGCCGGCATTGGCAGCGCGCGGCGGCGCGACAGGGTTTTCCGCGACCACCGCCTGCGCGTTCGGCGCGGCCTTGGACTGGTCGATATAAAGCAGTTCGTGCGCGCCGTTGTGATCCAGCGTCACGTAATCGAAGGCCACGCCCGCCAGCTTGACGCCGGGCTGCACCTCGTCTCCCACGCGATAGACTTGTTGCACGCCATCGGCCCCGGCCACGATTGCGCTGCCCCCGCCGCCCGGCATGCCGCGCGTGCCGTAAAGCGTAAGCGCCAGCGACGTTACGGACTGGCTCTGCCCCTTGCGCACCGGCGGCTTCGCCTGGCGGTTGAACGGATCGACACTGGCGAACACGGCCGCGCGTGCGGGTTCGGGCATTACGTGCACGGCGCGCGGGCGCCAGGCGCCCAGCGGCGAGACGGGCGTGACCAGCACCCACACGATCGCCGCGGCGAGCCAGACGATCGCGATCGCCAGCGCCCACCACAACACGTCGTGCAGCGACGGCACAGACAAACGCCTGCCCGAAAAGACAAAATTCTCCCGTGCGAATCGCACCCCGGTGCGCCCTCCTCGACGGCATTGCTTTACCGCGCCGATCCCGATTCCACCAACGCGGCGTGCTGGCGGACAAGCAGGGAAATGCTACCGGAGTATGACGAAATCCGTAAATGCCATTCTAAACGGATATTTCCCGCCCTGCCGCAACCGCCCGCGCGGCGCACGCCGCGTCGGCAGTATCCAACCCGAACCGGATGCATTATTCCGCCCCGCAAGCGGAGGAATCCTCGAACATTGCCGATTGCCGTCTCACCCCTCCTTCACCGCACCGCGCTGCGGATTGCGCAGGCCGTCCGTCTGCGCTGGTGGCGATTCGCCGGCGGGGCGACGCACGGTTGCGCCGTGATCGCGCAAAACCGCGCGGGCGAAATCCTGCTGGTCCGCCACACCTATCACCGCAGCGATCAGTGGATGCTGCCGGGCGGAGGCATCGGCGCGCTGGAACTTCCGCTTGCCGCAGCCATCCGCGAAGTGCTGGACGAAACCGGTTGCCGCCTTGCCGGAACGCGCCACGTCGCCACGCACGTGCTGGATCGCGGCCGCTGGGTAAACACGGTGGAACTGGTTTTCGGAACGACCGCCGACCTTCCGCGCGCCGACGGCCGCGAAATTGCGGAAGCGCGGTTCTTCAATCTGTCCGGCCTACCCGAAAGCCTTGGTGAATTGTCCCGCGCGCAGATCGCAGCCTGGCGCGAGAGTGACCGAAACGCGCGCTAAAACGGTAACTTGCCCTGTATAGGTTCGCCACCCACCGCCGTTTCTTCGTCTTCCTCCTCATCGCCCTCCAGCGCGGAAAGGGTCAGCCCCATCAACCGCACCGGCTGTGGCAGCGGTAGAACCGCGTCGAGCAACTCGCGCGAAAGGCGGGCGAAATCCTGCTTGTCCTCGACCGTGCGGACCACGGACCGCGCCCGCGACATGGGCCGGAAGTCCGCGAATTTCAGCTTCAGCGTCACCGTGCGCCCGCGCGCGCCGCTGCGTTCTATGCGGTCCCACACGATATCGATGATCCTCTCCAGCGTATCGCGCAATGCCGGCCCGCTGGAGATATCGTGATCGAACGTGCGTTCTCCGCCCACGGACTTTCGCGGCCGGTCCGCGCGCACCCGGCGAAGGTCTATCCCCCGCGCTGCGCGATAAAGGTAATCGGCAAGGTTGCCGAAGTGCTGGCGAAGGAAGCGGATGTCCCTTGCGGCAAGGTCGGCTCCGGTGCGGATGCCCAGCGCCGCCATCTTCTCCGCGCCGCGCGGCCCCACTCCGTGGAAGCGCGCAACGGGCAGCGACTGTACGAAAGCGGCGCCTTCGCCGGGGCGGATCACGCAAAGCCCGTCCGGCTTGTTCTGGTCGCTGGCCAGCTTGGCAAGGAACTTGTTGTAGGAAACGCCCGCGCTGGCGGTCAGCTGCGTTTCGGCCTTTATGCGGGCGCGGATCAGTTCCGCGATGCGCGTGGCGGAGCCGATGCCCTTCAAGTCCTCGGTCACGTCAAGATAGGCTTCGTCAAGGCTCAGCGGCTCTACATGCGGGGTATGGTCAAGGAAGATCGCGCGAATCTGGCGCGACACCGCCGAATAGACATCGAACCGCGCCTTGCGGAAAATGAGGTCCGGGCAGAGCTTCACCGCCCGCGCCGAAGGCATGGCGGAGCGCACACCGAAGACCCGCGCCTCATAGCTTGCCGCCGCGACCACGCCGCGCGCAGAGGAACCGCCCACCGCCACCGGCTTGCCGCGCAACGAAGGGTCGTCACGCTGCTCGACGCTGGCGAAGAAGGCATCCATGTCTACATGGATGATCTTCCTCAGGCCCGGCGCCGGATCATCGGGATCGATGGATTCGGATTCGTCGCTCACCGTGCCGGTTTAGGCGTCACGGCGCGCGACGGGGAGGCATTTTGCGTTTCACGCGGCGCATGCGCTTTTGCAAATGCGAAGAATTCACTTCCCCGATTTGTCGCGACAAGGCATCAGGCGATCCATGCAGCCATCGACGCCTGACGCTTCCCCGGTCCGCAAGCTGGGCGAGAAGGAATTCATCGCCCTGATGGCGATGCTTATGGCGTTGCAGGCGCTCGCCATCGACGGGATGTTGCCCGCGCTGGGGCAGATCGCACAGGATCTGGGCGTTTCCGATCCGAACGAGCGGCAGCTTGTGGTCGGCGTGTTCCTGGTTTCGGCAGGGTTCGGCGCGCTGGTGCCCGGCGCGCTGGCAGACCGGTTCGGGCGGCGCCCGGTGCTGTTCGCAAGCCTTCTGGCCTACATGGCGCTGTCGCTGGCCTGCGCGCTGGTTCAGGATTTCGATACACTGCTGGTGCTGCGCGCGCTTCAGGCGCTGGGTAGCGCGGGGCTTTCGGTGCTGCCGGGCGCAATCATCCGCGATCGTTTTGGCGGGGACCAGATGGCGCGGATGCTTTCGACGATTTCGGTGGTGTTCCTTCTGGTCCCGATCCTTGCGCCCAGCGTGGGGCAGACGGTTCTGCTGTTCGCGGGATGGCGCTGGATTTTCGTTGTCCTTGCCGTCATGGCCGCGCTGGTTACCGGCTGGGCGTGGTCGCGCCTGCCCGAAACGCTGGACCCGGCGCACCGCCAGCCGATCCATCCGGCCACCATCGCGATCAACATGGGCCGCGCGGCGGTGAACCGTCAGGCGCTGGGATATGTGATCGGCGGCGCGCTCGTGTTCGGGGCGCTGTTCGGATACATCAATTCGTCGCAGCAGCTGGTGGCCGAACATTTCGGCGTGGGCGAATATTTCCCGCTGGTCTTCGGCGGCACCGCGATGACAATGGCGGTGGCCAGCTTCACCAATGCGCGCATCGTCGAACGCTTTGGCGCCCGGCGCGTTAGCCACACGGCACTGTTCCTGTTCATCGCCACCGGCGCGCTGCAACTGTTTCTGGCGACGCGGCCCGGCCAGACGATCTGGCAGTTCATGCCGGTCATGGCGTTCAACATGTGCCTGATCGGCTTTATCGGCGCGAATTTCGGGTCGATCGCGCTCCAGCCGTTCGCCCGCACCGCCGGGGCGGCCAGTTCGGTCCAGGCTTTCGGGCGAATGGTAATCGGTTCTGGCCTGGGGATCGTGATCGGCCAGGCTTATGACAACACCGCCCGTCCCGTGGCGCTCGGCCTTGTCGCGTGCGGCATGGCCACGCTGTTGTTCGTGTTGTTCAGCGAACGGGGCAAGCTGTTCCGCCGCGTGACCCCGCCCGGCGCGCCGCGCCCGGTGGCCGACGTGGTGATGCACTAGTTGTCCTGACGCGCAAAGCGCAGCGACGCCTTGCCTCAGCCACCCTCGAGCTTCGCCGAATAGAGATGCCAGCCTTGCGATGGCGCGCCCGCCCCGCTTGACTGGCGCAGCACGTATTCGCCGGTGAAGTGCTGCCGCGTGCCGTCATCGAGCCGCGCGTCGACCGTGACGGGAACGGTCACGTAAAATGACCCTGCCGCCCCTTCCACCGCACCCGGCTTGCCCGGCTCCACCTGTGTCGAGACTGTATGCGCAAACCCGGCGCGAAAGGCTTCGAACGTCTTGTGGCTGTTCCCGCCGGAATCGCCCCACGCGGCATAGGCGGTGCCGAAATCGCTGGCGCCGATCGCATCGTAATACCGCCGCACGGCGGCAACCGCCGCAGCGCCGCTCGCGGGCGCGGGATCGCAGGCGGTCTCGTCCTTTCCGTCCGGCCCGAGCAAGGCGCACCCACGCGCGATTTCGCTTTCGATCATCGCGCAGGAATTGTCTGCATTGCACGGTGGATGCGTGGCGGGTGAGACGGCAAGGCACTGTTTGACAAGGGCAGCCGCCTTCGCCGCACCGATGCTTTCTGTGCAGGAAACCGGACTGCCGGCGGTCAGGGGCGGGGCGGTTGCGGCGGAAGCGGGCGGCGGCGCGATTTCCGAAACACTCGATACGGTGGCAGAAGGTCCGGCCTGGGCGCTGGGCGTCTCGTCAGGGCTGCCCGCCGGTCCGCTGCATCCCGCCAGCAATGCGGCCGGCACGGCAAGACACAGGCTCCCCTTCCAAATGCCCAAAGCCATGTCTGCCTTCTCCTATTCCGTCTCCAGCATGCGCCAGGCGAGGTCGGCAAACTCGCAAAGCAGGGGGCGGGTATCGCGCGGATCGACGATGTCCTCCACCGAAAAGCGTTCGGCGCTGCGAAACGGAGACCGCACGCGGTTCAGCCGGTCGCGGATCGCGGAAAGGTGGGCGTCATAGTCTTCCGCCGTTTCCAGTTCGGACTTGTAGGCGACTTCTATCCCGCCTTCGATTGGCAGGCTGCCCCAGTCGCCCGACGGCCAGGCGAAACGGTACTGGAATTCCTCGGCATTGCTCATCGCGCTGCCTGCGATGCCATAGGCGCGGCGAACGATCACGCTGGCGAGCGGGACGGTGGCCTTGTAGATCGCGTTCATCGCCTGCACGCCGTAGCGGATTGTGCCGGAACTTTCCGCCGCGTGCCCGATCATGAAACCGGGATTGTCGACGAGATGGACGATCGGCAGGCGGAACTGGTCCGCCAGCTTCACGAAGCGTTCCACCTTTTCGCTGGTACGCGCTTCCCACGATCCGCCCAGAAAAGAGGGATCGCTGGCCAGCACCGCAACCGGCCAGCCATCCAGCCGCGCGAAGGCGGTGATCGCCGCCCTTCCCCAAAGCCGCCCCATCTCGAACACGCTTCCGCTATCGAACACCGCTTCGGCCACGCGGCGCATCGAATAGACCTGCTTGGCATCGCGCGGCACGGCGCCGATCAGCCAGTCCTCGCGCCGGTCGGTGGGATCGGCGCAGCCGGTGCGCGCGGCCTTCTCTCCGGTGTGGCCGGGCAGGTATGACAGGAAGCGCCGCGCCCGTGCGAAGGCTTCGTGTTCGCTTGCCACCTCCTCGTCCACCACGCCGTTGCGCGTGTGGATGCCGCTGCCGCCCAGCGATTCCTTGTCGCTCGGCTCGCCGATCGCCTCCACCACCGCAGGCCCAGCGGCGAAAAGCTGGGACAGGCCCTTGACCATGATCGAATAGTGGCTGGCCACCACGCGCGCCGCGCCAAGCCCGGCCGTCGGCCCCAGTGCCAGCGCGACGACAGGCACGGTTTCAAGGTTCTTCACCACGTGGCTCCACCCCGGAACGGCGGGCACATAGGTCGCGCCGATATCCTCCAGGGTCTTCACCGATCCGCCGCCGCCGGTGCCGTCTATCATGCGGATCATCGGGATTTTCATCGTATGCGCCATCTGTTCGCACATCACGAACTTGCGATGGATCGCCGCGTCGGCCGCGCCGCCGCGCACCGTGAAATCGTCCGCCGATGCCACGACAGGGCGGCCTTCGATGTTCGCGCGCCCGAAGATCAGATTGGATGGCGCAAGGTTTTCCAGCCCTCCTTCGGCATCGTAAAAGCCCTTGCCCGCGATCTTGCCGATTTCGCGGAACGATCCGGCATCGACCAGACCGGCGATCCGCGCGCGCGCGTCCAGCTTGCCGCGCGAATGCTGCCGCGCGACCTTTTCCGCACCGCCCATCTGCTCGGCCATCGCTTCGCGGGCACGCAGTTCCTCGATTTCGGCTTCCCAGCTCAAGCGCCTCTCCCGCTCCTTATCAGGCGGTAGGTATTGGCACGCCGCGCCGGTCAGGAAAAGGGTCAGGCCGCCTGGCGCCCGGCAAGCGCTTCTTCCACCGGCAACGGCCGGCCAAAGCGATAACCCTGCATCAGCCGGATGCCCAGCGCGCGGGCCACCTCTGTCTGGGCTTCGGTTTCCACGCCTTCTATCACGCAATCGATGTCCAGCTGCCAGGCCAGCGTCAGGATCGTGCCGGCCAGCGCGCGCGCTCCGGCATCGGTTGCCAGCGCCCTGGTCAGCCCGCGATCGATCTTGAGCACGTCCAAGGGCAGGCGGTGGATATTGCCAAGGCTGGCAAGCCCCGCGCCGAAATCGTCGAATGAAATGCGAAAGCCGCGATCGCGGAACGCCTGGAGGTTATGCATGGCGCGCTTGGGATCGAGGATCAGCGCGCGTTCCGTCACATCGAACGTGATCGTCTCTGGCGGGGCGCCCGCCTCGCGCACGACCTGTTCGATCGATTCGACCGAACCGTCGCGCAACACATCGCGCGGCGCCAGGTTGACGCCGAGCGTCAGGCCCTGTTCCCACACGCGACATTCGCCCAGCGCCCGCGCCAGGATCGCGCGGGTCAGTTCACCCGTCCGTCCGGTCGCGTCGGCAAGCGGGATGAAAGTGCTTGGTTGCAGCCACGTCTCGCCGCCATCGGGTGTCCAGCGGGCCAGCGCCTCGTAAGCCACGACCTTTTCCGATTCGATGTCCCACACCGGCTGGTAGAGCAGCCGGATCGTGTCGTTCAGCGAAGCGGCGTTGAACGTTCGCGTGATCGCCACGCGCTGACGCAGGGCGACCTCGTCTTCCGGGGCGAACATGCACACGGCGCCATCCCCGTCTTCCTTTGCCTTGTAGAGCGCCGAATCGACGCGCTCGAGGCATTCGTTCACGCTCCGGCCCTCTGTCCGCTTCATGCCGATGCACGCGGACAGGCGCAAAACCGTTCCCCGGTCGGCAACCGGTTCGGCGATCTTGCGCGACAGATCCTTCATCGCCGCCAACGCTCGTTCGGAATCGTATGCGCCGTCCAGCAAGAGCGCGAACTCGTCCCCGCCAAGCCGGCCATAGGCGGTAACGCCGTCCTGCGCGCCGATCCTGATGGCCACCGTTTTCAGCAGGGCATCGCCTGCCGCGTGCCCATAGGTATCGTTGACGTGCTTGAATCCGTCGAGATCGACCAGCGCCAACCACGCGCTGGCGCCTGTCGCATCGTTCATCGCGCGCTCAAGCAAGGAAAGGAACGCACGGCGGTTGAGCACGCCCGTAAGCGCATCGTATGTCGCGTTTGCAAGGTTGTCCGCCGCAAGCCTTGCGGCATGGCGTTCACGCCGCACGATCTCCTCGCGCGAGAGCTCAAGCCGCACGAAATCGCGGTGATGGGCATTGGCGACGACCAGCAACAGGCAGGTCAGCGTTGCCTGCACCACCGATATGAAAACGGCGTTGGGGTGTCCGTTCATCACGAAGAACAGCGTGGAAGGAACGGCAAGCGAAAGGCCGAAGAACAGCGCGGTCAGCGGGGCTTCGGCAAGGCACAGTATGCCGCAGAAACCGATCACGGAAATCACGTAGTGGACAAGGCTCTGCTGCGCGGCGTCGCCATGGGGATAGATCGCAACCGCCCAGCCGACCAGGATCGCCGCACTGAAACCGCTGACCCAGTTCATGGTGCGAAGATCGCGGCGCAAGTCTGCGATGCTGCGCCGCCGGACCCGCGCGGGGAGCCAGTAGGCCAGCCGCCACAAGGCCAGGACAGACATCATCGCCGGCACCACTTCGGTAAGGACCGCGGGCGCCGTGCCGTGGAAGCGCATTGCAAGCAGGGTCACGGCAAGGATGACAAGACCGTAAAGCGGCGGCACGCGTTGCGACAGGTTGGCGGAATAGGCCCGGATCAGGTGATCTTCATCGCGCTGGCGATAACTCGCGCGAAACCGCCCCAGAATCGAGGGTCGCTGCGCCCGATCGCGCGCGTGTTCATGGCTGAACGTCCGGTCTGTACCAGTCCCCATGAAACCGGCCTAAGCGGCCAGCGTTAACGAAGCGTTTGGACCGATGCGGATTTACCGGAATTTGTTGCAAGTGTGACGATCTTGGAGCGGAATCGCGGACCGGCGATCCGTGGTGGTCGAAAAGCGCGCTGTTGGTCCGCTTCTGAAATTTGCAGCCCTGTTGGCCAGGTGGCGACAATTGTCAGAATTAATCCATTACCCGCCTGCGGCCGCCACTTTTTCCGGGCCTTCGCGCAGGACGTCCAGCAGGTTTGCCATTTCCGCCTGATGCAGCGGGGGGGAAAGGCGCAGGCCAACGCAATTGCCCTGCGACCAGCGCACCGCGCCGGTGATCATCCCATAGCCTTCGACATTGAAGTGAAGTTCTTCGCCTTCGCGAAAATGGTCCTGCTGTATCTGGCTGATCCGGCAGCCTTCAAGCGAAAGCTCTATCAGCAATCCGTCACCCGCGATCGCGCGGCCCTTGCGCAGGGGCACCCTGCGGCAGACGGCAAAACGCTTGTGGGCACGGATGACCAGTAAGGACACAGGCCTTCTCTCACCAAGGACCAAGACCTGCGACGTTAGCTATAGAGGGTTAACAATTGCCTTCGCGCGGGAAAACGCGCGCTGCCGGTGCAAGAACGGGGCCGCTTCGCCAGCCGTCGCGGCGCCCGATGCAAATGGGGCCGACGCCGCAATGGCGCCAGCCCCATGTTGCAATGACCATACGGCCCGGCGCGGTCAGAACCGCAGCGGCATCACCGTCTTCACGCCGGGAAGCTGCTTGGCCTGTTCCACCATTTCGGACGAAAGCTGGCTGTCGAGCGAAAGCAGCAGCACCGCTTCGCCGCCTGCTTCGCGGCGGCCAAGGTGGAAGGTGCCGATGTTGATCCCGTTCTGGCCCAGCAGCGAACCGATGGAACCGATGAAGCCGGGCGCATCCTCGTTCACGATATAGAGCATATCGCCCTTGAGGTCCGCCTCCACCGCGATGCCGAAGATTTCGGTCAGGCGCGGCTGGTCGGCGCCGAACAGCGTGCCCGCGACAGAGCGGTCGCCCGCTTCGGTGCCCACCGTCACGCGCAGCAACGTGTGGTACACGCCTTCGCGCTCGTGCCGGACGGAGCGCACGTCAAGTCCGCGCTCCTTGGCGAGGTAGGGCGCGTTGACCATGTTCACGCTGTCCGAATACTGCTTCATGAAGCCAGACAGCACGGCAGCCTCGATCGGCTTGCCGTTCAATGCGGCGGCCGCGCCTTCGCGCTCTATGCTGATCTTGGTCAGGCTCCCGTGGGCGAGTTGCCCGACAAGGCTGCCCAGACGTTCGGCCAGCGCCATGTAGGGCTTCAGCTTCGGCGCTTCCTCCGCCGAAAGCGACGGCATGTTGAGCGCGTTGGTCACGCCGCCGTTGACGAGGTAATCGGCCATCTGTTCGGCCACCTGCAGCGCGACGTTGACCTGCGCTTCATTGGTCGACGCGCCAAGGTGCGGCGTGCAGATGAAGTTCGGCGCGCCGAACAACGGGTTTTCCTTGGCCGGCTCAACCGCGAAAACGTCAAGCGCGGCACCCGCCACGTGGCCGGACACCAGCAGGCCTTTCAGCGCCGCTTCGTCGATCAGCCCGCCGCGCGCGCAGTTGACGATGCGCACGCCCTTCCTGGTCTTGGCCAAATTCTCGGCCGAAAGGATGTTGCGCGTCTGGTCGGTCAGCGGGGTGTGCAGCGTGATGAAGTCCGCCTTTTCAAGCAGGGTATCGAGGTCGGCCTTTTCCACGCCCATTTCCACCGCGCGTTCGGGGGTAAGGAACGGATCGTAGGCGACAACCTTCATGCGCAGGCCCAGCGCGCGGCTGGCGACGATCGAACCGATATTGCCCGCGCCGATCAGGCCCAGCGTCTTGCCGGTAACTTCCACGCCCATGAAGGCGTTCTTCGGCCATTCGCCTTTCTGCGTGCGTTCGTTCGCTTCGGGAAGCTGGCGGGCAAGCGCGAACATCAGCGCGATGGCATGTTCGGCGGTGGTGATCGAGTTTCCGAACGGGGTGTTCATCACCACCACGCCCTTGGCGCTGGCGGCAGGGATGTCCACGTTGTCAACGCCGATGCCCGCGCGGCCGATAACCTTCAGGTTGGTCGCCGCGTCAAGGATGGCGGGCGTGACCTTGGTGGAACTGCGGATGGCAAGGCCATCGTACTGGCCGATGATCTCGATCAGTTCTTCGGGCGTCTTGCCGGTGATCACGTCGACCTCGCAACCGCGCATCTCGAAGATGCGCGCGGCGTTGGGGTCCATCTTGTCGGAAATGAGTACCTTGGGCTTGGTCATGGTAAATTCCTTGTGCGGTCCTCCGGCAGCGCCGGGACGCAAGTATTGTATCGGGAAGCGGCGCCCCCGGCGCGGTGCCGGGGGTCACGCGAAGAGCGGGCCGTCAGGCCTTGAGCGAAGCCCAGGCCCAGTCGAGCCAGGGGCCGAGGGCCTCTACATCGGCCGCATCCACGGTCGCGCCGCACCAGATGCGCAGGCCCGGCGGGGCATCGCGGTATCCGGCCACGTCATAGGCCGCACCCTCTGCTTCGAGCAGGGCCGCGAACTTCTTGATGAAGTCCGTATCCGCACCTTCGACCGAGAGGCAGACAGACGTCTTCGAACGGATGCCCTTGTCTTCGGCCAGGTGGCTCAGCCAGCTGCGCTCCGCCACGATCTTTTCAAGCGCTTCGGCATTGGCGTTGCAACGCGCCTTCATGCCTTCCAGCCCGCCGATCTCCTTCGCCCATTCGAGCGAGAGGATCGCGTCTTCCACGGCCAGCATCGAGGGCGTGTTGATCGTTTCGCCCTTGAACACGCCTTCGGTCAGCTTGCCGCCCTTGGTCAGGCGGAAAACCTTGGGAAGCGGCCATGCAGGGGTATAGCTTTCCAGCCGCTCCACCGCGCGCGGGCCAAGGATCAGCACGCCGTGCGCGCCCTCGCCGCCCAGCACCTTCTGCCACGAGAAAGTGGCGACATCGATCTTGTCCCACGGGATGTCGTAAGCGAACACGGCGCTGGTCGCGTCCGCGAACGAAAGCCCTTCGCGATCGTCGGGAATCCATTCGCCGTCGGGAACGCGCACGCCGCTGGTGGTGCCGTTCCAGGTGAACAGCACGTCGTCCGACCAGTCGACCTTGTCGAGATCGGGAAGCTGGCCGTAATCGGCGCGCATCACCGTGGGTTCGAGCTTGAGCTGCTTGACCGCATCGGTGACCCAACCTTCACCGAAGCTTTCCCAGGCAAGCGTCGTCACGCCGCGCGCGCCGAGCATGGTCCACATCGCCATTTCGAAGGCGCCGGTATCCGAACCGGGCACGATGCCGATGCGATGCGTATCGGGCAGGCCCAGCACTTCGCGCATCAGGTCGATGCAATAGGCAAGGCGCGCCTTGCCGATCCTGGCGCGGTGCGAACGGCCGAGCGAATCGGTGTTGAGTTTTTCAGGGGTCCAGACAGGCGGCTTCGCGCAGGGTCCGGAAGAGAAATACGGACGCGCGGGTTTGCGCGCCGGACGGGTATGTTCAGTCATGTAGACTCTCCTTGCAGAGAGCACGCGCGGCGTTGGGACCGCGTGGCCCGCCGGCGGCCTTAAAGACGCGCGCCGGCAAGTCAAGCGGATTGCGTGACGTAACCGGATATTAACCATATATTCCGCAAACTGACGCCCATGCGACGCACTCTTGCCATCCTGCCCGCGATGGCCCTGTTGAGCGGCTGCATCGATGTCCCGCAGCCGCAACAGCGCCAGGCCGTGCACCAGTCGACCGCGCGGTTCACACCCGCGCCGCAAGAACGGCAATGCCTTTCGCGTCTGGGAATGACCCACGCGGATTTCACGCCCTTGCCGGACCGGTATTACGGTGCGGGATGTTCAACGCTGAACACGGTGCAGATCGCATCCTTGCGCAGCGACGAAGGTTTGCTTGCGCTCACCCGGCTGGGGCCGGTCTCCTGTCCTCTGGCCAATACTTTCGCCGGGTGGGCGCGCTATGGCGTGGACCGGGCGGCGCAGCAGATTCTGGGCAGTCCGCTGGTGCGGATCGAGACGTTCGGCAGCTACAACTGCCGCAACGTCGCCGGAAGCGGCCGCCGCTCTGCCCACGCCACCGCCAATGCGATCGACGTTTCCGGATTTGTGCTGGCCGACGGACGCCGCATCACCGTGAAGGACGACTGGTCGGGCGGCACAGCGGCCGAACGCAGGTTCCTGCGCGTGATCCACGAAAGCGCCTGCAAGCGATTCGGCACCGTGCTGAGCCCCGATTACAACGCCGCCCATGCCGACCATTTCCACGTAGAGGTGGACGAAGGCGGCGCGTCCTTCTGCCGTTGATCTATCCAGGCTATCCCTGCGGATGCGACGATAACTCCGCCGGCGCCGCGCCGCCATCCGTCACGCGGCGATATCGTCCATGCCCACCGCTTCGATGCGCAGGCGAACCACGTCGGCCGCGTGGTGCGCGCCCAGCTTGCCCATCATCTTCATGCGGTGGATTTCCACCGTGCGCGGGCTGATATCCAGCTCACGCGCGATGGCCTTGTTGCTGAGGCCCGCGGCCAGCCTGTCCAGCACTTCGCGTTCGCGCGCGGACAGGCGCGATATCCTCTCGCGCGCTTCGGCCGCCCTTTCTCGCTGCACGCGCATGCTGTCCGCTTCTGCCTCCACGCGTTCCAGCGAGGCGCGCAGCGGGCCGACGTCGAGCGGCAGCGACAGATAGTCCAGCGCGCCCGCCTTGATCGCGGCCACGACCCGGTCGGTCTCGATATTGGCGGCGAACATCACCAGCGGCAGCCAGCCCCCCTTGTCGGCCAGCCCTTCGATTACGGGCCGGACGGGATCGCCTTCACCGGAATCGAACGCCAGTATCACCCCGTCAGACGGGGCATGGGCGAGCAATTCCGCCCGGTCGGCATAGATCTCGGCATGGCACCCGGCGGTAAAGGCAAGGCGAGCCAGCTGCGCGCGGCGGGCGGACTGGCTATCGACGATGTGGATTTTCAGGCGATCAATCATGTCCCCGATTGATCGCCATGGCCGGCCTGCGATCCAGCCATAATCCCCCCGTTTCCGAGTGTTAGCATGGCGGTTCTGATGGAGCAGTGGCGGATTTCCGGCGGAAAAATGCATCCGTTTCCGATCCGCACCCGCCCGATTTCGCGCGGATCGGATTCGGTTTTACGCCGCAACGCCGTTCGCCGCCATACGCACGCCACCCTAGGGCGTTGGCTAGGGCGGTGGCCTTAGGGTCAGTACCTGAGGCAGGGATCGCTATTCGGCCAAAACCGACGTCGGCGCATCCAGCTTGTAGTCGGGCAGCGAATCGAACGCGAGTTTCAGCGCCTCGCCCCAGCCCGACGAAATCGCGTGGAAATAAGGGTCGTCCGCTGCGATCCGCCGTTCGTGCAACGGTTCGAAATTGTCGCGCTCCATCACCAGAAGGTCGAGCGGCAGGCCCACCGAAAGGTTGGCCTTGAGCGTGGAATCGAAGCTGACCATCAACAGCTTGACCGCATCCTCGAACGACATCGCCGGATCGTAGGCGCGGATGATGATCGGTCGCCCGTACTTGGTCTCTCCGATCTGGAAGAAGGGCGTGTCGAACGAGGCTTCGATGAAATTGCCTTCGGGATAGATCAGGAACAGCCGCGGCTCCATGCCCGCGATCTGTCCGGCAAGGATCAGCGATGCGGAGAACATCGGCTTTTCCGCAGACTGACCCGCAGCCTCGTTCCGCCCGGCAATCGTGTCGCGCAGCAGGTTGCCCACCAGCGTCGCGACCTGGAACATCGTTTCCGCCTCAAGGATGGAAGGCCGGCGCTCGTTTGGCGTCTTGTTGCGTTCTTCCAGCTGGCTGATCACCGCCTGCGTCGTCGCAAGGTTGCCCGCCGTCATGATCGCGATGAAGCGTTCGCCCGGCACGGACCAGGTCTGCATCTTGCGGAACACGGAGATGTTGTCGACGCCGGAATTCGTTCGCGTGTCGCTCATCAATACGAGCCCGCGGTCGAGCACCATGCCAACACAATACGTCATTGAAATTCTTCCCCCAACCCGGCGCGCTTATTGTTCCATACGCTGCTGCTCGACCGCAAGCGAGACGTGAAGTTCCTCTTCGTGCGCGCCGAAGCGGATACCGGTAACGGGGGCAGCCTCGCGATAGTCGCTGCCGGTGGCGATGCGCACATAGCGCGCATCGGGGCTGATCCCGTTGGAAATGTCGAAGCCGATCCAGCCGATATGGTCGACATGCGCTTCGGCCCAGGCGTGCCCGGCGTCCTGTTCCACCCGGTCATCCATCATCAGGTAGCCGCTGACATAGCGCGCGGGAATGTCCATCGCCCGGCACGCCGCGATGAAGATATGCGCGTGGTCCTGGCAAACCCCGTGCCCGGCATCCAGCGCCTCTTCCGATGTGGTTGCCGAATGGGTCTGCCCCGTTTCGTATGTCACCGCATCGCGGATCGCGGCTGACAGCGCGTGGAGCATGGGCAGCGGGTCCCCTCCGCGATCGACCTCGCCCAGCAGCGCGCGCAGCTTCGGTCCGGCCTTGGTCAATTCGGTCGGCCGCAGGAAGTGCCACAGCGGCAGAAATCCCGAATGGCGCCCGATGATGCCGGATTCGTCGGCAGTATCGACAAGGCCGGTGCAGCGGATCGTCATTTCCGAAGCGCCTTCGTCTATCGAGACGAGCGAGACGTGGTTGTAGTTGTGGTCTTCATATTCCACTTCCAGCCGCGCGCCTTCGAACACCATGTCCCACTTCACAACGCGCTGGCCGGAGGTGTGCTTGGGCGTAAGCCGCAGGCGCTGAAGCCCGTGCTTCAACGGCCCGGAAAAGCGGTAGTGGGTCACGTGGTCGATGGCGAGGCGCATGGGTTTTCTTCGCCCCCTATTCGTAGAACCGGTAGTCGCTCTGCACCTGCCTGGCGAGCTTCTGGTTGTGTGCGAGGAATTCGGCGATGAATTCGTGCAGGCCCTGTTCGAAAATCTCGTCGATGGTCAGTGCGTGAAGGCGGCTTTGCGTGTCCCGCAGGATCGCGTGGCTGTCCATCTCGCCTCCGTATTCGCGCGCCAGCGCGGCAAGGTTCGACTGGATCTTGGAATAGCAGAAGGCAAGGCTGCGCGGAAACCGACCGTCAAGGATCAGGAACTCGGCAATGCTGCGCGCGTCCATGCCGCCCGAATTGAGCCAGCGGTATGCGCGTTCGCCCGAAACGGACCGCAGGATCATGTCCCACTGCACGTTGTCGAGACTCGATCCGACATAAGAGACCGAGGGCAGCAGCACATAGTATTTCACGTCCAGCAGGCGCGCGGTGTTGTCCGCGCGCTCTATGAACTTGCCCAGTCGCGCGAAATTGAAAATCTCGTTGCGCAGCATCGATCCCATCATCGCGCCGCGCACCTGCGTGGAATACCGGCGGATCGTGTCCAAAACCGTGCCGAGGTTGGTTTCGCGCACCGGCCGGGACAGCAGGTCCTTCACGTTCATCCACAGCTCGTTCACCGCTTCCCACAGCTCGCGCGTGATGCCGGCGCGCACCATGCGGGCATTGATGCGCGCGTTTTCGCACATCGCCAGGATATTGCCGGGATTGTCCCGGTCGCGCAGGATGAAGTTGAACACGTCGGGGCCGGTATAGGTATCGCCGAACTTCGCTTCGTAGGCTGCCTGCTGGCCCAGCGTAATCACCACCGATCGCCATTCGACATCGGCGTCCATCTCGTCGCGGGTCAGCGCCATGCGGAAGCCCGCGTCAACCAGCCGCGCGGTGTTCTCCGCCCGCTCCAGATAGCGGAACATCCAGAACACGCCGTTGGCGGAGCGGCCTAGCATGACGGGGCCTGCATATTGGAGGGCGCCGGGTTGGAGGGAGTCGGGCGGTCAGTCATCGAGCACCCAGCTGTCCTTGGTCCCGCCGCCTTGCGACGAGTTGACCACGAGGCTGCCCTTCTTCAGCGCCACCCGCGTCAGCCCGCCCGGCGTGATATCGATCCGGTCGGGCGAAACCAGCACGAAGGGCCGCAGGTCCACGTGCCGCGGCGCAAGCCCGGCCCTGGTGAAGATCGGCACGGTGGAAAGCGAAAGCGTGGGCTGGGCGATATAGTTTTCGGGCCTGGCCTTCAGCTTCGCGGTGAACCGGGCGATTTCCTTCTTCGAAGCGGTCGGCCCGATCAGCATGCCATAGCCGCCCGAACCGTGGACTTCCTTCACCACCAGATCGGAAATGTTGTCGAGCACATAGGCCAGCGAATCCGGTTCCGAACAGCGCCACGTGGTGACGTTGGGGAGCAGCGGTTTTTCGCCGGTATAGAACTCCACGATCTCGGGCATGAAGGAATAGATCGCCTTGTCGTCGGCAATACCCGTGCCCGGCGCGTTGGCGATGGTGATGCCCCCCGCGCGATAGACGTCCATGATGCCCGACACGCCCAGCACGCTGTCCGGGTTGAAGGTAAGCGGATCGAGGTAATCGTCGTCCACCCGGCGATAGAGCACGTCGATCGGCTTGTAACCGCGCGTGGTGCGCATCGCGATGCGCCCGTCCTGAACGCGAAGGTCGCTGCCTTCGACCAGTTCGGCCCCCATCTGGTCGGCCAGGAAGGCGTGTTCGTAATAGGCGGAATTGTAGATGCCCGGCGTCAGCACCGCGACCACCGGCTTGCCGCTGGTGGCGGGCGGCGCGCAGGCGGCAAGGCTGCGGGCCAGCCGGCGCGGATAGTCCGAAACCTCGCGCACGCGGACCTTGGTGAACAGTTCGGGGAACATCGCCATCATCGTTTCGCGGTTCTCGAGCATGTACGAAACGCCCGATGGCGTGCGCGCATTGTCCTCAAGCACCATGAACTCGTCCTCGCCCGTGCGGACAAGGTCGATGCCGACGATGTGGGTAAAGACGCCGCCCGGCGGGTTGAAGCCCACCATCTGCGGCAGGAATGCCTCGTTCTGCGCCAGCAGGCGCAGCGGCAGGCGGCCGGCGCGGACGATCTCCTGCCGGTGATACAGGTCGTGCAGGAACGCATTGAGCGCGCGCACCCGCTGCTCGATCCCCTTCGACAGCCGCCGCCACTGGTTGCCACTGATGATGCGCGGCACCTGGTCGAACGGAATCAACCGTTCTTCGGCATCGTTCTGGCCATAGACATTGAATGTGATGCCGGTGCGGCGAAAGAAGGCCTCGGCCTCTGTCCCCTTGCGCCGCATCAGCTTGGGGTCCTGATTTTCGAACCAATCGCAGTAGCGCCGGTAGGCAGGCCGGACTTCACCGTCCGCCGTGTACATCTCGTCATAGGACGAAGGCGCTTCTGTCACTGGCAATCACCCATGTGCCCATGACTGACGCTTCGCTCGCCGCTGTCAAGGAGGGTTATGCTGCACTTGCGAAAAAACTTGACCGAAATGGATTGGACTGACGATCCGGACCGGCTTGCCCTGTCCGTCGACATCATTCGTCGACATCAAGCTGGCGCAGCACTTCGACGATCACGCCGGGATGGCTGGCGAAGGACAGGTGGTTGCAACGGACCGGGATCGCGCGGTCGCGCTCTCCCGCCCGGCCGCAGGCGGACCGCGGGTGGACCACGCCGTCGCGCGGGCTCCATATCGCGATCGTCGGCACCGGCGGCTTCGGCGCCAGGTCGCTGGCGACCGGCGCGTTTTCCACTTCGTGGCCGGTCACCCACTGATAGGCGCGCCATGCGTTGTTGGCGCGGCGATGCCCGGAAAACGGCGTCCCCATGGTGATGACCTTGCAGATCGACGCGGGCGCATGGCGCGCCGCTTCGCGCGCGAAGATGCCGCCAAGGCTCCACCCGACCAGCGCCAGCGGTTCACGCTCCTTGCGCGCCATCGCCTCGATCCGCGACAGCAGGAGGTCGAAGCGTTCCTCGGTCGGCCCCAGGTTGAAACCCAGCCCCCAGTCGCTCACGCGGTGTCCCGCGTTTTCCAGCGACCGCGCCATGTGATGCATGCGTGAGGGCCGGGTGCCGAATCCCGGCAGCAGCATGACCGGGCGCGGGATTGCGGCCCGGGCATAGGCCTGCCCGGCGCGGCGGCGGCGCAGCATCTCGCCCCACACTTCCGCCGGAGAGCCCAGCTCTCCCAACATCCTGCGCAGCGGCGGCTTGTGCGCCTGTTCGGGATGCGGCTGCAGTGCCAGCGCGTTGCGTCGCGAAATGTCGCTGCCGAACGCGGCCAGCTTCTCGCCCCAATGCTGAAGGTTCTGCATGCCGTGCTGTTTCAAATCAGGGATTCCGAAATCCACCGCCGGTCCTTGCTCCGCATGCCCTGTAAAGGCACCGCCAAGCCATTAACGCACCGGGGACAGCGAGGGTTCCGGCGCGATCAGCTGTCTTCCTTGCCCGTGCAAGCGCCCACGTGCTTTGCGTTCATCGACATCTGCATGTCCATTTTCATGCCCGAGTGGGCGTTGCCCATGCTCTGGACCTGCATCTGGTAGCTGTCCGGCGTGTAACTTCCGTTCATCGTCACCGATTGCAGGCCGGTTTCGCCCTTGCAATCCAGCCGCGCGTCGATCTTGCCGCCGCCCATCGTGAAGTGTTCGTAGGAACAGTTGTCAGACTTTTCGCCGAAGAACTTGGGCGTCGGCTTTTCCGCCTCTTCCTTTGTCAGGCACGAGGTGACGGTGCGTTCCTTGCCCATCATCCCCGCGATCATCTTCTTCGCTTCGGGCGGCGCGTCACCAAGGTCCAGCTTGTCGATCTTCATCGTCATTTCCCAGCGCCCGGGCGTGAACCGCATCGCTCCGGCTTCCGCCACCTTGCTGGCCACGCTTTCCGGTGATTCGTTGTGCGCCTCGATCGATTTTTCCTTGCTGCACGCGCCAAGCGCGAGAACGGCAAGCGGGAGCGCTGCAATCAGGGCGGAACGACGCATAAGCTGGACCTCTGTCGAAAGTTTGAAGGCGGGCAGGTTACCAAGCCCTGCCCCGCCTGCCAATGCGCCTTGCCCCTGCCGGAGGCCCGCCTTACGCTTCGACCCAAGGGAAAGGATGGACACGCAGATGGCAGAGGCCGACCGACCGATTACGCCCACCGCCGACACCCGCCCCTGGCCGCAGGAAGGGCGCGAGCGGATGATCTATCCATCGCCCGTCGGCTGGAAAGGCACCGACTTCGTGGACAACGAGGAAGATCTGCTGCGCCGCCTCAACCCCAAGACGGTGTTCATGATGGGTGACAATCCCGCCCTGCCGCGCATGCCCGAACGGCCCCGGCTGCTGGATTTCTTCCGCTGCCGTTTCGGTGACATCACCGTGCGCCACCTGCTGGTAAGCGCGAAACGTGCGATGGACGACGGACTGGACGAAAAGGTGGTCCTCGCCTGCCTGCTGCACGACCTGTCCAACGGCTGCCTGATCCGCGCCGATCATGGATACTGGAGCGCCCAGATGATCGCGCCCTATGTGGACGAGGAAGTGGCATTCGCGGTCAAGTACCATCAGGCGCTGCGGTACGTGCCCGATCCGGAATTCGGCTATGAATACCCGGATAGCTACAACCGGTTCTTCGGTCCGGACTACAAGCCGCCCGAATACCTTTTGCGCGATGCGCAAGCGGCGAAAGCCAGCCCGTTCTATCGCACGGCGCGCATGGTCACGCTTTACGACACCTATTTCTTCGATGACTTCCCGGATGTCGATCCATCCGAAATGGAAGGGGTGATCGCGCGCAATTTCCGTGAGCCGGACGAAGGCCTGGGCTTTGACGGATCTGATGTCGCCCACATGTGGCGCACGATGATCTGGCCCAACAATTTCCTTTAGGACGTTTGCAGGGATTCGGCGCGGCTATCCGGTCGGCGCGCCGGCTGCCGCTTCGGCCTTGCCCGACGCACCCGCGAACCCGCTCAATCCCATCCACCACTGCATGGCGATGATCGCGCCCTTCACGGGTTGCAGCATGCCCAGCATCATGGCCACCGCCAGCGACGCGACAATGGCGATCATCGCCCACAGAGGAAGCGAGGTCTGCCCCATCTCGATCATCACCGGCGCCATCAGGTGACCGGTGACAAGGATCGCGACGTAGGGCGGGAAATCGTCTGCCGAGTGCAGGGTCCAGTCCTGCCCACAGGCACGGCAACGATCCACCGGCTTCAGGAACTTGCGGAACAGCGGCGCGCCTTCGCAGCGCGGGCATTTGCCTTTCGCGCCGCGCAGCATGGCTTGTGAAGCGCTTTGCGGCAGGTGCGTGGTTGCAAGGGTCTGGTCAGGCATTCGGGCCGCTCTCACTTCCTGGCGAAGGGGTTTTTCGGGCTGCGCAGCGTAAGGCGCACGGGCACCGCTTCGAACCCGAGTTCGCGCCGGATGCCGTTGACGAGATAGCGCTGATAGCTTGCCGGAAGCTGGTCAAGCCGCGTGCCGAACAACACGAAACCCGGCGGGCGGGTCTTGGCCTGGGTGATATACCGCAGCTTTATCCGCTTGCCCCCCGGCGCCGGGGGCGGGTTGGCGGCCAGCGCATCGTCGAACCAGCGATTGAGCGCCGATGTGGGCACCCGCTTCGACCAGGAATCGCGGATGTCGAAGGCGGTGGAAATCAGCTGGTCCAACCCCTTGCCGGTTCGCGCGGAAACCGAAAGCAGCGGCACGCCGCGCACTTGCGCCAGCCCTTCGTCAAGCGCCGCGCGAACGCCGTTGAACAGGGCGGATGCGTCTTCCGCCACGTCCCACTTGTTGATGGCGATGATCAGCGCGCGCCCTTCTTCCAGCACCATGGACGCGATCTTCAGGTCCTGGTGTTCCAGCCCGCGCGTCGCATCCAGCAACAGGACCACCACTTCGGCAAAATCGATCGCGTGGCGCGCATCGGCCACGGCGAGTTTTTCCAGCTTGTCGGTGACTTGTGCCTTCTTGCGCATTCCGGCGGTATCGATCAGCCGGATATCGCGCGCTTCGCCGCTTTTCGGATCGGCCCATTTCCAGTCGATCGCAATCGAATCTCGTGTGATCCCCGCTTCCGGCCCGGTCAGCAGGCGCTCTTCGTTCAAAAGGCGGTTGATCAGCGTGGACTTGCCCGCGTTGGGCCGCCCGACGATGGCAAGCTTCAGCGTTGCCTTGGGATCGTATTCCTCTTCGTCCTCGCCCTTTTCTTCCGACTCCACCTGCTTGTCATCCAGGTGCGGCAGCAACGCCTCGAACAGGTCGCCCATGCCCTCGCCATGTTCGGCCGAAAACGCCACGGGTTCACCGAAGCCAAGCGAGAACGCCTCGAACAGGCCGGCATCGCCCGCGCGGCCTTCCGCCTTGTTGGCGACAAGCACGATGGGCACCGAACTTGTGCGCAGATAGCGGGCGATTTCCTCGTCCAGCGGCGTCACGCCGGCGCGCGCGTCGACCACGAACAACGCCACGTCCGCCCCCTTCAGCGAAGCTTCCGTCTGCTGGCGCATCCGGCCGGGCAGGCTTTCGGCGTCCTCGTCTTCCCAGCCTGCGGTATCGACGATGGTGAAATCGAGGCCCAGCAGGCTCGCTTCGCCGAAGCGGCGATCACGCGTGACGCCCGGCTGGTCGTCCACCAGCGCAAGGCGCTTGCCGACAAGCCGGTTGAACAGCGTGGACTTGCCCACGTTGGGGCGGCCGATGATGATGACCTGCGGTAGCATCGACCTCCCGTGGCGTGCCTTTGCCGGCAACGCAAGCGATGAGCGTGGTGAAGGGCAATCGTTAAGCCGTCATTTACCATAATGGACAGGCTTGCGTTAACCAAACCGGCGGCACCCTGCAGGAATGAAGGCACTTACCTGCACGATTGCGGTCATGCTTGCGCTGGGCGCCGCGCCCGCCCATGCCGCGCCGATTGCGCCCGGCGTGATCGACGGGCCGGACGACGGCGCCAGCGACCAGCCCTATCTGCAGTGCGTGCCCTATGCCCGGCAGGTTTCGGGCATACAGATTCATGGCGATGCCTGGACCTGGTGGGACCAGGCCGAGGGGCGTTACAAGCGCGGTTCCGTTCCCGAAGTCGGCGCGGTCATGAGCTTCAAGCCCTATGGCGCGATGCAACTCGGCCATGTCGCGGCGGTCAGCAAGGTGATCGATTCGCGCACGGTGCTGCTGCGTCACGCCAACTGGTCCCCGATCAACGGACGGCGCGGCCAGATAGAGGATGACGTGCGCGCAGTCGACGTTTCGCCGGACAACGACTGGAGCGAGGTGCGCGTATGGTTCGCGCCGATAAACGCCCTTGGCACGACGCACTGGCCGGTGAACGGATTCATCTATCCGGAAAAGGCGCTGAAAACCGATTCGCCCATGACGCTGGCCGATGCCCGCCCCACGCGTGAGCCGGCGCGCCAGCAGCGGGCATCGCTGATCGGCGACGATTTCCTGAAAGGTATCCCAGCCGATTCGCCATCGCGACGGGCGCAGGCCCCGCGCAACCTGCTGGCTTCGGACGATCGTTACACCCCGGCCCGGCCGCAGCGGCGCGTGGCCGCGGCGCAATCGGCACGCGGTGGCAACGACCCGATCGGCCAGATCATCTCGCGCATTTCGCGCTGACCCGGCCGGCGGGCGGAAACTCAGCCAGCCCTGGCTACGGGCGCGTCTTCGCCCAGATCTTCATACCAGGCTTCGACCGGGCCGTTGATCCTGATCGTCAGGGGCTGCCCCTTGCGGTCGAGCGTCTTGCCCGCCTGCACGCGCACCCAGCCTTCGGAAATGCAGTATTCCTCGACATTGCGGCGCACCGTGCCCTTGAATCGGATGCCGATCCCGCGCTGCAGCTTTTCGGCATCGAAAAAGGCGCTGCGCGGATTGATCGCCAGCCTGTCGGGCGGAAGGTCCGCTGCGGTGGCGGGCGTGGCGGGCTGGGAACCCGTTTCGGGCGTGTTTTCGTCTTCGCTCATGGGATCAGCGCCAATAGTTTTGCGCACCCGCTTGTCAATCGCCACGGACCGTGGCAAAGGCGCGCCCCTGTTCTTCGGGGCCGTCTGCCGGCCCTGCCAAAAGGACGGGCGCGTAGCTCAGCGGTAGAGCACACCCTTCACACGGGTGGGGTCGCAGGTTCAATCCCTGCCGCGCCCACCATTCAAACTACTGATTTTGAATGGTTTTTTTCGTAATTTCGTTGCGTATGCAACTATCCTCCCGGACAGTTGTTCGCACGTTGTACGCTGAAGGTGCATTTTTGCATCACTTTGTGCATGCGAGATTCAAAACGCGCGAAGCAATCGAGACTGCCAATCGCGCCATGTATCCTCATCTTTCAGTGAGTTAGTGGACAGAAATTGAGGTGTGACCCCACCCTGCACTGGGGTGGGGTCGGAGGTTGTTGCACTATAGTGTTCCATCGACAGCATCGACGCTCTCACCGATGCAATCAGATGGTCTTTAGCGTCATGCCCGCGCGATATTCGATCAATGAAACGTCGGTGTCGTGGGCATCGCGCGCATGGACGAGCTTGTCATCGATCTCGGCTGCAACCACCACGCCCCGAACCGGCTTGTTATCGGCAAGGTTGCGCTTCACCCAGCCCATGTAGCGCGAAAGCTGACCGAACACCTTGTCCGCGGAACGGCCTTTCTTGAGTTCGACAACTATGTATGTGCCGCCCACCTCTTTGAGCAGAATGTCGATAGGGCCGACGGTCGTTTCATATTGCCGCCCAACGAACTCGACCTTCACACCCAATTGTTTACCGATGATCTCGAAATTCGCTTCAAGATCGTCTTCAAGGCGCTTCTCGCTGGCCATTACACGGCGGAACTCGTTGAGTGCCTTGCCCTTGAGACCCATCTTCTTCTGAACTGCTGTAGCCGCTTCGAGGTCGCCGCGCGAGCGATACAGGTCTAGTGCGGTTTCACGAAGCGGCAGCGCATCTGGGTCGCCCATCCAAGCGACAAATTCCTTCTTGTTGGCGAATGCGATGTATTCGCCTTGGCCTGCATACTGCTCGATAAACCTGCGGTTTTCACCGCGCAGCGCCCCCGCAACAAGATGGATCGAGTGGTCATCATCCACGCCGATGATGTTCGACAGTCGCCACATTGCAACCGCGTAGGACTGGTTCAGCTTGATCGTGTTGTAGATCGAACTGCGTCGTTCGCCGCCAAGCATGTAGGCGTCGCAACGGTCAGCCAGCAGCCTCTGCTCCGCCTCGTCGATGCCTCTGAACTCCTCAATCAAGTCGGCAACGGCATCAATATCTTCAATGCGCTTGGCCCTCGCTACGAAGAGCCGGTATTCCATGGGCGAGATCGATGTTCCCAAACTCTGGAGCAGCCGAATCAGAAAGGGGACAGGGTGGAGCCTGATCGCTTGGTGATGGCGCGCTCGGATGGTCGGGTTCCAAATTTGGTATCGGAGAACTTGCTTCGCCAGCGCCGCATCATGGTCGCCCGCATCCAGCAGAGAATTCCCAGCGGGTGTAAAGTCGATTGACTCGGACTCATCGACCCACACCAAGCCGAGCAGGGTAAGCACTTGCTTGAGCATACGAGCCAGCGGCGCGCCGCCTTCCGGCCAATCACTTTCAGCGTGTGAGACGCCTTCAGCGTTCAATCGCTCAATGTAGCCACTCTGACAGTCCCGCCAGGTGCCGTTGTGCTCGAACTCCTTGAGAATCTTCAGGCGAGGAAGGATGCTCTCGGCCGAGACGGACAATCCCTTTGGCACATACCAATATGCCATGTCAGTTCCGTAGGACCGAACGAACTGTGACCACCTCGTCGGCAGCCGAATATTCTTCGCCGCTCTCGCCACTAAACCAGCTTCGGCTGATCGTCCTCGTCGGCGGCATCGACCTTTCGGCCATAGGTCTTGCGCTTATGCTTGCTCACAGCTTCCGCCCCTTTTGACCCGCCCTCTTCGAAGAGCATCCGAACTAAGTCATCCTTAGTAGGGTATTTCGGGCGTCCGACAACCCACAATGGTTCGTCAGGCGAAGCATCGCGGAGTCTTTTTTCAGCGAAATTCAAATACGATTGGTTGATGTCGATGCCGATCCATCGCCGCCTCATCTTCTTTGCGACGATGCAGGTGGTGCCAGTGCCGACGAACGGGTCGACGACGATCTCACCCGCAAAGTCGTCACAGGAACCGTATGTGTATAGGCGCATCAACCGTGCTGGCAGCTTTTCCGGGAACGGCGCTGGATGACCCTCCTCTCGCTTCACATCCTCTGGATACATGAACCAAACCTGCTGCGTGAGATCGAGCCATTCGTTCCGGGGTATCTTGTTCGCTTCCTTCGTTTTCTTATCGAACTGCGGCGGCTTTCCGGGCTTAACAAAGACGTTGATAAACTCGATGGTGTTGTTCTCGAAGATGTTGCCGGGATACGGGTAGCTGCCGAACATCATCTTTGACGTTTGCTTCTGCCAAATGAACAGGCCGTAGCGTTCTAGGTCCGTAGCGGCCAAAATCCGCTGCTCATTATCCGCTGCAATGTTCTTGAGGTGCCGAGTATGCTGTTCGATCACGTCCTTCGGAATGGGCATCAGCGGTGAATTGATGCACAGCTTGCCGTTCGGGCGCAGAACTCGTGCGCACTGTTCCCAGACGGCCTGCATGTCATCCAAGTAATCTTCGTAGGTCGCCCAGCCTTCCGTCGGACCATCATACTCGACCGCATTCCAATACGGAGGCGACGTGATTATGCAATCCACGGATCCTTCGCGCCATTCAGCCATAACTTTGGCGGCGTTGCCGCAAATAAACTGACCGATTTGGTTTTCGAAGGCCGGAGGTGCGACATACATTGCTTGCGATTCCATGCGCCATCTTATGGAACAAAATTGCAAGCGCGCCTACCACATGCCTTGAAGTTCCCCCACCCCAATCACCCCCGGCTGCAAGTATTCCGACGCGAACGCTGCCCCGCAAGGCCGTTTGCCAAGTCGCCGTGGTGCGCGCCGGACTTGCCTTGCGTTCGGAAAGCCTACCTGTCAGCTCTTGTCATGCAGCGCAGATGAGTGCAAACATCTTGGAAGCTCCTGCGTCAGCGCGGCCACGTCGCACCGCATCGCTCGACACAGCTTCACCAGCGCAACAAACGTCAGGTTGTGTTCGCCACGCTCGATACGGCCGACATAGCTGCGATCGAGCCCTGCTTCGTGCGCCAACCCCTCTTGTGTCATCCCAAGCTCACGGCGCCTCGCACGTATGCGTTGGCCAAGGATGTCGAGGTATAAATCCACCGCCGCACGACACGGGATAGGTGACTATTAGTCCACGGATTATGAATCCCATTGCGCGGCATTTTCTGCTATACGGTCGCTGAGATGACTGATCCCGAACTCGACGCGATGCATGTGATGCTTGAGGAACTCGACACGCTTGATCCCGCGGCAATCAAACGCATCTTGATTTGGCTCGCAGACCGATATGACATCGACTTGGTCGCTCGTCGAACGACAACGCGAAAGTCGCGCACCAAGCGAACCCGGCGTCAAACTCGTGAACATGCATCAGAAGGCACTTTCGGTATGCCGAAAAAAGGCCGCACCTCGCCCGAAATCGAAGCCTTGCTGAGACTCGCTTAGGGCAAGAGCTTTGGCATCGCATGTGGTTGCGCTCACACACTTGATCGAAGCGCCAGCGACCTCATCGGAATGAATGAAATTAGTTGTTCGCAAGTTGTTAGCATGGGGCGAAAATCGCGTAAGTTGTTAGCACGTTGTTTGCATCTTTCCACGCATACACTTCGTTAAATGGGCGGTTTTGCGTCACGAAAACGTGTTATATCCCGCACAAGCTGGTATTTTCTAACCTTCACACGGGTGGGGTCACAGGTTCAATCCCTGTCGCGCCCACCATCTTTCGACACGACCGGCTTTGCACGTCACCGGCGGAAAGATGGTCCGTCGCCCCGAACAAATCACCCTCACGCATATCCGTCGACGACTGACGATACCGCGCGGCACGTCACCGCGGAATTCATCCGAGTCCGGCTTCGTCCCGTTCAGCCCGATCTGGCTTAATCATACCCTCACCAGCGCGCGCTTTGTCGGGTAAGCTGCGGTGGGGAGCAAGCAAGGAGCGGTGTCATGACGTCTATTGAAGATGGCGTATCCACGGTCCGGCGCGCATGGGGCTGGATGCTGGCTTATGGAATATTGCTGATCGTCGTCGGCTGGTTCGCGGCATTTCACCCGATCGCGACCAATCTGGCCGTGGGCGTGATGCTGGGTGTGGCGATGGTCTTTGTGGGCGCGGCATCCATCATTGCCGCTTTCCGCGATTTCGGCTGGCAATCGAAACTGGTCGACGTGCTGTTCGGTATTCTGGCGTTACTGGGAGCATTCCTGTTCCTGGCGATGCCCGTGCTCAGCGCGACGGGGCTTGTATGGGCGGCCGGCATCTTCTTCATCGTGAACGGCGGCTTCGAACTCTACAACGGCTTCAAATCGAGCGAGGACCGGGTGTTCCTGATCGTCATGGGCATCGTCGACCTTGCGCTGGGCATCTACATTTCCACGTTCATGCCCCTGGGTGCGCAAATCGTTACGCTGGCCCTGTTCGTGGGATTCGGGTTCATTTTCCGCGGCGTGATCCTGTCCATTCTGGCCTTCAAGGTTCGCGGATTGACCGCCAAACAACCCGGGGCATAACCTCCGGCATCAGGAAAGCCGGTTCGGCAAGGCTTGCGCGGCGGACAGTGCCGGTGCACCCCGCGCGAACCGCCTTTTGCCACTGCGCCCCTCGCAGGCTGGCAAGAGGCGGCAGGACCGGGACATGATGCGCAAATCCAACACCCTGCTGGTCGCCATCGCTGCAACGGTGCTGATGCTCGTCTTTCTGGCGCCCATGCGCTCCGTGCTGTTGTGGGCAACGATGATGAGCGTGATCGTCGGCACGATGAACGAGCGGCTTGCCGTGCGATTCGCAAGCCGCAGCCGCGCGGCACTGGCGTCCATCGGCGTTGTCGTCCTGTGCCTGCTGGTCCCGATGATCGCCGTTTCGGCCTTGCTGACCGAACAGGTCGCCTCGATCGTTGCGCGGCGGCAGGAACTGGCCGCCGACATTTCGTCCGCCTTCCGCGACGGTCTGGCCCTTCTGCCCACGAAAATGGCGACCGACATCCAGCACGCGATCACCGCGTTCGACTGGTCGAAGATCACCGGCTTCATGGCGGGCGCCGCCAACTATCTGCTGCACGCCAGCGGCAATTTCCTGGTGGTGGGCGGACAACTGCTTGCCGCGCTGTACCTGGCCTATTTCTTCCTGCGCGACCGGGAGCAGATACTCGACCTGTTTTCATCCATGGTTCCGCTCGACCCGGCTGACCAGACCACACTGAAACAGCGGCTTGCGGAAACGGCGATCGCCACCTTTCGCGGCACGCTTCTGGTCGCGGCGGCCCAATCGGCCATCGCGGGGGCCGTCTATGCCGCGCTGGGCCTGAACATCTTTGCGGTGCTGGCGCTTCTGACGTTCATTGCCTGCCTTATCCCGGCAATCGGTTCCGGCCTGGTATGGGTGCCGGTTGCGCTGTATTTCTTCTTTTCAGGCGATTTCATCCGCGGCGGCATCATGCTGGCAAGCGGCATCCTGGTGATCGGCATGGTCGACAACGTGCTTCGGCCCAAGCTGATCGCCAGCCGGACGACGGTGCCGGATTACGTTATTTTCGTAACGTCGTTCGGCGGGCTTGCGCTGATCGGTTTCGACGGACTGTTCATCGGACCACTGGTTGCCTGCCTGTTCCTGGAATCATGGCGACTGAATACGCGCCACCGGGCAGAGGAAAGGCTGCCCGGCCAAGGCCCCGGCGGTTCCGACGCCCCGCAGGGCTAGCCAGGCCGTTACAACAACCATTGGATGGGCAAGAGCGACAGGGCCGAAACAAGCGCGCGGGAAAAGGCGGTCGTACCCGGCTCTTTGTGCCACACGCGCCTTGCGCCATTTTCTTCCAGCGTCCAGGTCAGCGCGCCGTCACTATCAAGGGAAACCGCATAGGCCGCTTCGGGCAGCCGCCGGTCAAGCGCCTGCCGGAACGCGATAGCCAGTTGCGGCGAGTCGATAACGAAGCCCATTTCGCAATTGAGCAGCGCGCTGCGCGGATCGAAATTGAACGAACCCACAAAAAAGGTCCGCTCGTCGATCGCGAATGTCTTGGCGTGCACGCTTTCGCCGCCGCCGCTGAACGCTGTATGCCCCAGCCGGGCCGCCCTGCTGCGCGACGCGCTGATCGGGCTTGCCTCGTACAATCGCACGCCCGCCTTGAGCAGCGGCTTGCGATAGGGGGCATAGCCGGCGTGGACCACCGGCACGTCCGTCACCTGTATGCTGTTGGTCGCCGCGCGCACCGCCACCCCGCGCCGCGCCGCGTCGGCCAGCAACCTTTCCCCCGCCTTGCCGGGAACGAAATAGCCCGAAACCAGGTCTATTCTGGACCGCGCGTTGTGGAACAGCGGGGCGATCCGCGTTGCGAGCAGGGATTGCCGGCTGGCGTGCCCCATCGCCTTTGCCGGATCGTCTGCCACAAGGCGCACGGGCGCCCAGACGAAAGCGTTGGAAGGATCGTCCAGACCCAGCGTTTCCAGCGCCCGGTTGCCTGCAAGGCGATAATGCTTCGCCCGCTCCGCATCGTCGTAAACCGGTTCCTCCAGTTCGTGCGCGTTCATCGCCCCCGCTGACGACAGGATCCATTGCACCGGATAGGCGGATTGGCTGCGCCAGTATCGTTCGAACTCCGCGCAAACGGCAGGCACGACCGCGCCGATCGCCAGTGCATCCACATCTATGAACAACCCGTGGTCGCGCGCACCGAAATATTCATCCCCCACGTTGCGGCCGCCCACCACGCTGGCAACGCCATCGACGGTGAACGACTTGTTGTGCATCCGCCGGTTGAGCCGCGGAAAATCGAACAGGTAATTCGCCGCGCGCATCCGGCGGATCGTCAAGGGATTGAACAGGCGGACAGAGATGTTGGGGTGCGCGTTTACCCCGGCCCACATGGTATCCAGCCCGGCGGTGGGATTGTCGTCGATCAGCAGCCGCACGCGGACGCCGCGATCGGCGGCCTTCATGATTTCCGCCAGCAACATCCGCCCCGAAAGATCGTTTTCCCATATGTAATACTGGGCATCGATGCTGCGATGCGCGTTTCGCACCATGGCCAGCCGCATCGCGAACGCATCGATCCCGTGCGTCAGCAGCAGCAAGGCCGTTTGCCCGTCATGGTCCTGCGCGAACTGCGCGGCAGTATTCGCGAATGGACCGGCGCCAGTCGCCAGCGGGCCATCTTCGGGCATCTGCGTGCGGGGCGGCAGGGGATTGGCCACCTTCAGGACAACCGCGACGGCAACCAGCGCGACGATCGCGACAAGCAGGCCTTCCATCACGCGGCGCCCCCTGCTTTTCGGTCTTTTCCCGTCCTTCGCCATGACAAGACCTCCTTGCGCGGAAGCAAGCCGTTCGCCTTCATTGTCCTTCATGCCCGCTCTTGCGCGATTCCGCGACCGGCAGGCCGGACGGCCCCGCCCGCCACACAGGCCAGCGCCCTGCTATTTCCCGGCGCTTTCCGATGGCGACCAGCCACCGCCCAGTGCCTTGTACAGATCTGCAAAGGCCAGATCGCGCTGCAACCGCGACTGGGCGACGGACAACTCGGTCGACAGCAGGGAGCGCTGCGCGTCGAGCACCGAGAGATAATCGCTGACACCGGCCTTGAACTGCAGGTTCTGCAAATGGAGCGACCGTCTGGCGGCTGCGAGCTGATCCGACAGCGGCCCCAGTTGTTCCTGCGCGGCACGATAGCCGTAAACCGCCTGGTTCACATCGAACAACGCCGACTGGACCGCCTGGCGATACTGGATCAGCGCCTGCCTGGTCTGCGCCCTTGCCACATCGACGTTGCCCTGATCGCGGCCGAACGAAAGGATCGGCAACTGCACATTCGGCCCCCAGCTATTGAGCGAGGCAGACTTGTTGTTGTCGAACAAGGACGTGATCTGCGTGCTCGACCGGCCGAAGATCGCGCTGAGGCCAATAGTGGGGAACGGGAATCGGTTGGCGATGGCCACGCCTTCCTGCGCGGTGGCCGCCGCCAGCGATTGTTCCGCCGAAATCACGTCGGGCCGCCGCGCCAGCAGGTCCGTGGGAACCCCCAGCGGCAGGTCATGGGCGAAATGGTCCGCGCCAAGGCCGTCACCCCCGTCGGTTCCGGCTGGTTCGAGCTCTATCGGCGCGGGATAGCGCCCCAGAAGGATCGCCAGGTTGTTTTCGTTGACGAGCCTTGCCTTGCGTACCGCCGGAAGCTGGGCCTGCGTGCCGGCAAGTTGCCCCTTCGCCTGTTGTTCTTCACTGTCGGAAACCACGCCCGAACGATGCAGCGATTGCACCAGGCTGAGCGACCGTTTCTGCAGGCCTATGTTATAGGTCAGTATCCGTTCTTCCGCCTGCAATTCCCGAATGGTCAGCCATGTGGCCGCAACCTGGTTCACGATCGTGGTCACAACGGCTTCCTTGCTTGCCCTTGTGGCCAGCAATTGCGCCCGCGCCGCTTCGTTCTGACGCCTCAGCTTGCCAAACAGGTCCACTTCCCAGTTGAGCAGCAGGCCAAGCGTGAACGCGCTGTCGTTCGCGTTGGGTTGGGGAGAGGCGCCGGTCTGCAACGAACCGTCGAGCGACGGAAACATCTGGCTTCGCGTGGTCCTGAGCCGGCCCTGCACCTCATCAATGCGGGCAAAGGCCAGTTGCAGGTCAAGGTTGTGATCCAGCGCTTCGCGGATCAACGATTGCAGTTGCGGGTCACGGTAAAGATCGAACCACGCGATGTTGGCGGCGCTTTGCGCTTCGCCCGCTTGCAACATCACGGCGTGCCGGGCCGGGATATCGAGTTCGGGCCGTTTGTAATCATGCCCCGCAACCATGCAGCCGGAAAGCGCCAGCGCCGCGGCGGCAGATGCGATCATCCTCGGTTTGCGCAGGCTCATGCCGGTTGCTCCTGCGTATCGCCGTCTTTGCCCTCGGGCGGTTGCGCGGCGGTATCGCTTTCCGTCGGGGTCTTCCCGGTCAGGCGTTCGGATATCGTCTGGACGATCACGTAAAGCGCCGGGACAAGGAACACGGCCATGAACGTGGCGACCAGCATTCCGCCAAAGACCACCGTCCCGACCGAATGCTTCGATGCCGCCCCCGCGCCCGTTGCGATCATCAACGGGACGACGCCCAGGATAAAGGCAAACGACGTCATGAGGATCGGGCGCAAGCGCAGCCGGGCCGCCTTGATCGCCGCGGCCGCGATCGGCTCTCCCGCTTCGCGGAAGGCCTTGGCGAATTCCACGATCAGAATCGCGTTCTTGGCGGAAAGGCCCACCAGCGTGACCACGCCGATCTGCCCGTAGACGTTGAAGTCCATCCCGCGCAGCAACACCGATATCAGCGCGCCCATCACCCCGAACGGCACGCCCAGCAGCACCGCGATGGGAACCGACCAGCTTTCATACAGCGCCGAAAGGAACAAGAACACCACGACCACGGAAAGGCCCATGACGATGGCGGCCGAATTGCCGGTTTCCACCTCTTCGCGCGTGACGCCCGCCCATTCATAGCCATATCCGGCCGGCAAGGCCTTGGCCGCCGCGCGTTCAAGCGCCGCAATCGCTTCGCCCGAGCTGTAACCGGGCGCGGGCGCACCCGAAATGTCGGCCGAACCATAAAGGTTGTACCGCGTCGTGAAGCGCGGGCCGGCGCTCTTCTCCACCGTCACCACGGTGCTTAGCGGCACTTCCTGCCCGGTCGTGCGGCTGCGCACCTTTATCGCGCCCAGCGCTTCGATATCCTCGCGATAGGGCGCGTCGGCCTGGACCATCACCTTGTAGTTCTTGCCGTAGCGGTTGAAATCGTTGACCTGCGCGCCGCCCAGCATGATGCCCAGCGTCTGATAGATATCGGTCAGTTGGAGGCCCAGCTTCTTGGCCCTCTCGCGATCCAGCGTCAGCTTGAAGTTGGGTGTGCCGGCATTGAAGGTGGACGAGATTCGCCCGATGGCCGGATCTTTCGATGCTTCCTCAAGGAACGCGGTTGTAACCTTCGCCAGTTCCTTGGGCGACTGCCCCGCCTTTGCCTGCAACATCATGGAAAAGCCGGACGATGCGCCGAAACCCGGCAGGGCGGGCGGCCCAAAGCTCATCAACATCGCTTCGGGCACGCCGAAGCCCATCATGTTCGATTTCTGCATCAGCGCCGCGGCCGAGCTTTCGCTGTCCCGTTCGCTCCACGGCTTCAGCTTGGAAATCATCATGCCCGCATTGGGCGCCGCGGTAACCGACAGCACGTCGAAGCCCGAAATCGACAGCACCGATTCCACCCCCGGCAGCTTTTCAAGCTTCTTCGAATAGGAATCGAGCACGGCCTGCGTTCGCTGGCTGTTCGACGCGTCGGGCAATTGCGCCATCGTGAAGAACGCGCCCACATCCTCGTCCGGCACGAAACCGGTCGGGGTTATCCGGAACAGCATGACGATCGCCAGGATGACGAAGACCAGCAACAGCGCCACGCGCTTGAGGCTGGTCGTCGTCATGCCGACGATGCGGGCATACCGGTCGGTCATGCGGGCAAAGCCGGTATTGAACCGGTCGAAAAACCGGTTGAGCCAGGACTTTTCCTCTTCCGGCTTGTCTTCACCCTTGGGCTTGAGCAGCAGGGAACACAAAGCCGGCGTCAACGACAGCGCGACAAGCGCGGAAAACGCGGTGGAAACGGCAATTGTAAGGGCGAACTGCTTGTAAAGCTGGCCGGTAACACCCGACACGAAAGCCATGGGGATGAACACGGCCGACAGCACCAACGCGATGGCCACAACCGGTCCGGACACTTCGTCCATCGCCGCGCGGGTCGCCTCACGCGGGGGCAGCCCTTCGTTCTCCATCTTCTCTTCGACCAGTTCGACCACGACGATCGCGTCGTCGATCACGATCCCGATCGCCAGAACCATGCCGAAAAGCGACAGCGTGTTGATGGAGAATCCCAGGAAATTGTAAGCGATAAGCGTCGCGATCAGCGAAACCGGGACGGCCAGCATAGGGATCAGCGTTGCCCGCCAGCTTTGCAGGAACAGAAACACGACGATCAGCACCAGGATGATCGCGTCGCGCAGGGTATGTTCGACCTCGACGATCGATTCCCCCACGAATTCGGACGTGTCGTAAACGATGCTGTAATCGAAATCGGGCGGGAATGCCGTCTTCAGGTCGGCCAGGCGCGCCTTCACGTCATCGGCCGTCTGCATGGCATTGGCGCCCGGAGACAGCGACACGCCGATGGCCGCCGCCGGTTTCCCGTCCAGCTTGGCTTCCTGCGCGTATCCTTTCGCGCCAAGCTCTATTCGCGCAACGTCGCGCAAGCGGACCAGCGAACCGTCCGGCTGGCTGCGCAGGACGATATCGCCGAACTGCGCGGCATGGTTGATCCTGCCCTGCAACTGGAGCGAATACTGAAAACCGCTTTCGGTTTGCGTGGGCGGCTGGCCCACCGAGCCGGGAGCCGCCTGCGCGTTCTGTTCCTGCACTGCCGCAACAACGTCCATCGGCGTAAGGTCAAGCGCGGCCAGCCTGTCCGGCTTCAACCAGATGCGCATCGCGAACTGGGAGCCGAAAACCGACACGTCACCCACGCCGGGCGTCCGCTTCACCTCGTCGACGATGTTGTTGTAAAGGTAATTGGCGAGGAAAGTCTTGTCGTAAGCGTTCGACGGCGAATAGAACGCGACATACATCAGCGTGTCGGTCGACGCCTTTTTCACCGAAACGCCGATATCCTGAACTTCCGACGGCAATTGCGGGATCACCAGCGATGCGCGGTTCTGCGTTTCGACCGCGGCAATGTCGGGGTTACGATCCAGCGCGAACTTCACGGTGATCGTGGACGTCCCGTCCGAACCCGATACCGAACGGATCGAACGCTGGCCGGTTACGCCGTTTATCTGGGAATCGAGCGGGGCCGTAACCGTATCTTCCACCACTTGCGCATTCGCGCCGGGATAAGTGGCCGACACGCGAACCGTCGGCGGGGAAATTTCCGGAAATTGCGCGACTGGCAGGCCAAGCAGCGAAAGCGCACCTGCCAGGACGAGAAACAGCGAAATGACGATCGCGAAGATCGGCCGGTCGATGAAAAAGCGTGCCATGGCCGGGGTCAGTCCTGTCCCGTGCCGGCCTGTCCCGTGCCGGCCTGCCCCGCACCGGGCGACGCGGCGGCGCCTTTCGCCTTCGCGCCTTGCGGCATCGGCTGCACAACCGCCCCCGGTTTCGTCTTGGAAAGCCCTTCGACGATGACCCGCTCACCCGCCTTCAGGCCGCTGGTGATGATCCATTGCCCGCCTACGTGAGGCCCAACCTGCACGCGGCGCTGTACCGCCTTGTTGTCCTTGCCCACCACCATCACGAAGAACGATCCGAACTGTTCGCTTACCGCCTTGTCGGGAATGACGATGGCGTTCTTTTCAATCGCGACGCGGATCTGCACCCGGCCAAACTGGCCCGGTCGCAAGGTCAGATCCGGATTCGGGAATATCGCGCGCAACCGGTAACTGCCCGTTGCCTCGTCGAAAGCCCGGTCCGTAAAATCTATCGTGCCGGTCCGGGGATAGACCGATCCATCGGAAAGGATCAGCTTCAGGCCATTCTGGGCCTGCTCGCGCTGCTGTTCGGGCAATTGCTGAAACCGCAGCACTTCCTGTTCGCTGGGGCTGAAATAGACTTCGACGGTCGATGCATTGGAAATGCGGGCAAGTTCCGTGGACCCCGGCGACACAAGCGTGCCGACGTCTACAGACGCCTTGCCGATCTTTCCGGAGATCGGCGCGCGAACATAGGCGTAGGATAAGGACAGCCGGGCCTGTTGAAGGCTTGCGCGGGCAGCTTTCACCTGGGCGGCATTGGCTTTCGCGGTTGCAACGGCGTTGTCGAACACCTGGCGCGCAATCGCGTCTTCTTCCACCAGCGGCCGATAACGCGCCACGTCTTCGCCCGCCTGGGCGGACTGGGCCTGGGCGCCGGCCAGCTGGGCTTCTGCCGCGGTCACCGATGCCTGGTATTCGCGCGGATCGATAACGAAGAGCAGCTGCCCCTTGCGCACGTTACTGCCTTCAACGAAAGCACGCCGCATCAGCACCCCGCCGACGCGCGGGTATATGCCCACATCCTTCAGCGCGCGGATATCGCCGATGTATTCAGCATAGAGAGGCGTCGATTGTGTGCGGGCAGCGGCCACTTCCACGGGAATTGGCGGAATCGCGGCCTTATTTCCACCCTGGCCGCAACCGCCCAATAATGTAATAATCGCAACAGACGAAAGTACTGCGCGAGTTCTTGCCATTATTTTCCCCAATACATTTATTTTCCCCAATACATTTGCGAAATCCACAGAGTGCAGGCGAGGCGCAGGCAACAAATGTTGATGCCGCTACCCAGCATTGCATTACGCATTACGAAATATTGCACTACCCAACCGAAACATTAATCTGACATTAATCCATTTGACAATCGTGCATATGGACCAATCTGGATGTATTTCGTCGAAACCATCCCCATAACGACTCGACTATGCCGACCCCATTTGAGCATTCGGTTATAATTTTTATTATGGTAGATGTCTGTTTACATAATTTTTCTGGCTATCGAACTTCGCATATCTCCACCTCACCAAGCGCAGCGGGGCACACCGTTGCAGCGAAACACTTTGGTTCAGATGGAGAATTCACATGCTCAACGGAAAGTCATTTGTCGCCGCCCTGGCAATCGCCGCCACGGCATCGGTCGCGTCTCCGGCACTGGCGCAGGGTAACGATGCCGGTGGCGTCTATGTCGGCGCGGAAACCGGCGTGGTGATGGCCGGAAGCGGGAACCTGGGCGGCGATGCGGTCGTCGGGCAGAAGGCCGGGTTCGACCTGGGCGGCACCGTCGGCTATCGCTTCGCGCAGACCCCTTCGGGCAATTTCCGCGTCGAACTGGAAGGTCACTATTCCCAGTCCGACCTGGACACCGGCAGGCCCTATGGCGCCTTCGCCGCAGACGCCTACAACGGCGAGGTGCAGACGGCGGGCGCGATGGTGAACGCCTATTACGACCTATCGCAACTGGGCGGCCGGGTGGTTCCCTATGTCGGCGCCGGGCTCGGCTTCGAAAACGTCGACCTCGATGCCCGCGGGAGCGCCGCGTCCTATCACGGCAACGATACCGTCTTCGCCTATCAGGCCATCGCGGGCATCGAATACCGGATCGACAACCACGTTTCGGTAACGCTCGACGGGCGCTATTTCGACATGGACAAGCCCCGCTTCCACACGGCCCCTGCCGGGATCGCGGTGACGCCGGAGCCGACCGCCTCGTATGACCTTGACGGATTCAAGGGCATGGTCGGGGTTCGCTACACCTTCTGATCGCTGGCGCGGCAATGCACCGGCCGTCCCCGGGCCATGCGCATTGCCGCCCACACCGGTCCGGCGCTTCGACAACAGCCCTCCCCCCGCACGGAGCGCCGGACCGTTAACATCGTCAGGCCATGGCCGGACCGGACCGTTCCCGTCTTGCACGTGCATCGGCAGGCGTGGTTACGAAGGGATCGGCCCAAGGGAGAAGGCCCAAAGGGAGAAACTCGATGAAGAAGCCACTTCCCGCGTCGATCCTCGCCGGATCGATGCTTGCCGTTTCGGTTCTGGTATCCGGATGCGCGATGCCCGCGCGTCAGGCCGAACCCCAGGCCCCGCTTGCGAAGTTGCACGACATGAAGATTTCCGGACAGGCCGCCTATCGCGAGCGTATTGCCCTTGCGCCGGGCTCTACATTCGACGTGCGCCTGATCGACATTTCCCGCGCGGACGCCCCGGCCGACGTGCTGGCGCAGGAAAGCCGCGTACTGAACGGTGAACAGGTGCCGCTGCCGTTCACGCTTTCGGTAAGCGAGCACAAGATCAAGACCAACCGCCGCTATGCCGTGCGCGCCACGATCACCGATCCGCAAGGGCGGCTGGCGTGGACATCGGACAGGGTCTATCCGGTCGGCACCTCCGCTTACGAACAGGATCTTGGCACGATCGCTCTGGTCCGGGTGCGCTCGTCAGGGGGAAGCGATCCGGCACGGCCGGCATCGACACAAGCCATTCCATCGGGCGCCGTCCACACCGTTGAGGACATCGACGGCACCGGCCTGATCGACAATTCGCACGTGACGATCCTTTTCGGGACAGACGGCCGGGTAAGCGGATCGACCGGATGCAACACCTTCTCGGCCAGCTATACCGCGAACGGCAACGCGCTTTCGATCGGTCCGGTCGCGACCACACGGCGTGCCTGCCTTCCGGCGCTCGACAAGCAGCAGGCGCGCTTTCTGGAAGCGATGCAAAGCCTTTCGCAATGGTCGCTCGATCCGCAGGGCCGGCTTGTCCTGCGGGGGGCGAACGGGCACGTCATCGTTGCGATCCGGTCGTAAATCGGCCGGACTACGTTCCGGGTGCCTCGCCCGCCGATCCCAGCAGCATGGCCCTCGCCTTCGAGATGCGGGGATTGCGCAGGGCGCTTTTGGGCCAGAGCAGGTTATATTCGATAGACGGGTTACTGTGGGGGCCATCCAGCGCCAGCAGCCGCCCTTCGCTCAATTCGTGCCCGACCATGTAGCGCGGCAGCACGGTCCACCCCAGCCCGGCCATCACGAAGTTGCGCAGTGCGCGCAAATCGGGCGCGGTCAGCGCTTCATGGGCATGGTCCAGCACGATGCGATTGTGATCGAGCCACGTCCGAAGCAGGTGACGTTCAAGATCGTAGGCGAGGAAGGGCGTTTCGCCCAGGGCCTTGCCCAGTCCATCGGCGCGCACGGCCTCGCCCATCCGAAGGGGGGCGACAAGCACCAGTTCCTCGCTGCCGTAAACGGTGAAGTCGATCCGCGGGTCGTCCGGGACAAAGACATTCAGCCCGAAATCGGACCGCCCCTCGACCAGCATCGCGATGATTTCCTCTCCGGCCGCCGGGTGCATCTGCACGGTCAGGTTGCTGGCGACGAGGTCCGCCAGCCGGGGTATGATCAGATCGGAAAGAATGTCGGACGGCCCGCAAAGATGGATCGTCCCCCCGATCGTGCGCGATCGCGCGCGCACTTCCGCCAGAATGCCTTCTGCCGTGTCGATCGCGCCCGATACGCGCGCGGCCAGTTCATCAGCAATCACGGTCGGCTTCACGCCGCGGGCATGGCGGGTGAACAGCTTGCGCTCAAGCATCGCCTCAAGGCTTGCAACGTGTCCCGAAACCGCGGGTTGGGTCAGCCCCAGTTCGTGCGCGGCCTTGCTGACCGAACCCTGGCGATAAACCTCCACGAAGCTGCGCAGCAGAATGATCGACATAGCGCAGACATAACAATCCTTATCGCGATCGTCGGCAGATATAACCGAACTGGACCATTCAATCGGCAAGCGCGTCACGCGCGTGCGAACAAGCGTGCACGGCGCCTCTGCCGTCGGGCATTCCCACAAACTCTCCGGGTTGATAGGTATCAATGCAGCGGCGGGGGAAATGCGGTTTCAAACACCCGGCTGCTTTTTGGGAGGCGCACATGTTCAAGACCAACGTTGGAAGTCTCGATCGTATTGCCCGCATCGTTCTGGGCGTGATCCTTATCGCGCTTGTTTTCGTGGGACCGAAAACGCCGTGGGGCTGGCTGGGCATCATCCCGCTTGCAACCGGGCTGCTGCGCACCTGCCCGCTCTATTCGATCCTTGGCCTCAACACCTGCGGAGCGAAATAGGGCGGTTCGTCGACGGGTATCGTGCAGGACGGCCAAGCGCGCTTGACCGGCGTCGGCACTGCCAATAGGCCGCGCCCATGCACGATATCCGCCTGATCCGCGAAAACCCGGAAATGTTCGACGCAGCCCTCGCCCGCCGCGGGGTGGAGCCTTGCGCGAAAGACCTGCTTGCCCTCGATGCAGAGCGGCGCGCCATCGCGACGCGGATGCAGGAGGTTCAGGCTCGCCGCAACGAGGCGTCAAAGGCCATCGGCGCGGCCATGGGCAAGGGCGACAAGGACGCAGCCGAAGCGCTGAAGGCCGAAGTTTCCGGCCTGAAGGAAGAACTGCCCGCGCTGGAAGAGAAGGACCGCGAGCTTTCGGGACTTCTGGCGGAGCGGCTGGCCGCGCTGCCCAACCTGCCCGATGCCGACGTGCCCGACGGGGAAGACGAAACGCAGAACGTGGAAGTATCGCGCTGGGGCACCCCGCGCACTTTCGCGTTCCAGCCGAAGGAACATGCCGACCTTGGCCCCGCGCTGGGCATGGACTTTGAAACCGGCGCGCTGATTTCGGGCGCGCGCTTCACCTTCCTTAAAGGCCACATGGCCCGCCTGCACCGCGCGCTGGCGCAGTTCATGCTGGACAGGCAGACGGAAGAGGCCGGCTATACCGAATGCAACCCGCCGCTTCTGGTGAAAGACGAAGCTGCCTTCGGCACCACCCAGTTGCCCAAGTTTTCCGAAGACCTGTTCCGCACGACGGACGGCCGCTGGCTGATCCCCACCGCCGAAGTCAGCCTGACGAACGCGGTGCGCGAACAGATCCTCGACACCGGCGCGCTGCCGATCCGCATGACCGCGCTTACCCCGTGCTTCCGGTCCGAAGCGGGCGCGGCGGGGCGCGACACGCGCGGCTTCATCCGCCAGCACCAGTTCGAGAAAGTGGAACTGGTATCGGTCTGCAGGCCCGACGATTCGGCGGCGGAACACGAACGGATGACCGGCGCGGCCGAAGCGATCCTGCAGGCGCTGGACCTGCCCTATCGCAAGATGCTGCTTTGTGCGGGCGACATGGGCTTTGCCGCGCGCAAGACCTATGATCTGGAAGTCTGGCTGCCGGGGCAAGGCGCCTATCGGGAAATCAGTTCGTGTTCGAACTGCGGCGATTTCCAGGCAAGACGGATGAATTCCCGCTTCCGACCGGACGGGCAGAAGAACACCGAATTCGTCCACACGCTGAACGGATCGGGCCTTGCCGTCGGTCGAACGCTGGTGGCGGTGCTGGAAAATTACCAGCAGGAAGACGGCTCTGTAATCGTGCCGGACGTGCTTCAACCCTGGATGGGCGGGATCACCCGGCTGGTGCCCGCAAGCGCGGCGTGAACGCGGCGCGGCGCCTGGCGCTTCCCGCCAGCGCGGCATTGACCGCGCTGGCCGGAGGCTGCGTCGGCTCATCGTCCCCGCCGCGCCAGGTCGCCCGGCCGGTCGTGCAATCGACCGCGAATGCGAACACCTATGTCGTGCGCAGCGGAGACACGCTGTCAGAGATCGCGCAAAATCAGGGCGTGGGCATGCGCGAACTGGCGCGCGCCAACGGCATTGCCCCGCCATACCTGATCCGCATCGGTCAGCGTTTGCGCATCCCATCGCGCAACCTTTCCTATCGCGAGCCGGCAAGGCCGGCGCCGATGCCCATGCCGCGCCCTGCGCCCACCCCGGCGCCGGTCCGCCCCTATGTTACGCCCGCCCCGCGCCCGACGAGCCTGCCAACGCCGGGTCCGGTGCGGCAGGCGCGAACGAAGATTCCGGGCGCGCCGGGCCTTACCTGGCCAACGGACGGGCCGCTTGCCAGCCGGTTCGGCAGCCTTGTGAATGGCGAACCCAACAACGGCATCGACATGACCGCCTATCCCGGCATGGCGGTGCGGGCTTCCGCCGCCGGCACGGTGATCTTCGCCGGGCAGGAAAGCCGGCGTTTCGGCAAGACGGTGATCGTCGATCACGGGGACGGATGGATGACCGTCTATGCCTATCTGGGCCAGCTGACGGTCAGCGCGGGGGAAAAGGTCCGCCAGCGCACGCGCATCGCCTTTGTCGGCAAGAGCGGGGAAGCGCGCGTGCCCAAGGTCCATTACGAATTGCGGCACGACAACGTGCCGGTCGATCCGCAGCTCTACCTGCCGGGACGACTTTGAGCGTGGCGCCGCCGCGCCAGCGCCGCCTGTTCAATCCGCTTCGGCGGGACGTGGGCGTTCCGGTCTGGGCGGATGTGGCAATACGGCTGTTCGCGGCGCTGGGGCTCGTGTTCGTTGTCGTGCTGGTCCACTGGTTCGACCGTGACGGCCTGGTCGACAATCACGACGGCCACGTCAGCTTTCTCGACGTCGTCTATTTCACGATGATCTCGATCACGACGACCGGGTTCGGGGATATCGCGCCGGTCAGCGACCGGGCACGGATGATAGAGGCGGTGATCGTCACGCCGATCCGTCTGGCGGTGCTCTTCATTTTCGTGGGCACGGCCTACAACTTCCTTATCAAGCGCAGCTGGGAGAGATTTCGCATGGCGCAGATCCAGAAGAAGCTCACCGGCCACATCGTGGCACTGGGCTTCGGCATCTCGGGGTCGGAGGCGGTGGGCGAACTGATCGCGCGCGGCACCGATCCCAAGCGCATCGTCGTGCTCGACCTTGACGATACGCGGCTGGAGCAGGCCGCGGCGTTGGGCTGCAACGTGATGAAGGGCGATGCAACGCGCGACGATACGCTGATGGACGTGCACGTGGCGCGCGCGTCGTCGATCCTTGTCTCGGCGGGGCGCGACGACACGTCCATCCTCATCACGCTGACCGCGCGGCACCTCGCCCCCGAAATTCCCATCACGGTTGTCGTGCGGGCGGAAGACAACGAGCAGCTTGCCCGGCAAGCAGGCGCCAGCAACGTGATCAATCCGGTGCGCTTCACCGGCCTCTTGCTGGCGGGTTCTGCCCACGGCCTGCACGTGGCGGACTATCTGGGCGACCTTGCCTCGGTCACCGGCCGTGTCCAGCTGGTCGAACGCCCGGTAACCCCGGACGAGGTGGGCAAGCCGCTAAGCGCGCTGGCCAGCGGCGGACAGGGGCTGCGCGCCTATCGCGCCGGGCAGGCCATCGGGTTTTGGGAAGACGCGGCGCAAGCGCTTCAGGCGGGCGATATCGTGGTCGAGATCGTGCCGGCTCCGGCCGAATCGGCTTGACGGTCGCGCGGAAATCGCCCCTAGCCGAACAGGAAGAAGACCAGCCCCATCGATAGATAGGCGAACAGCCAGTAACCGGCGTCGATCATGGCCAGCCGGGTGGAAATGCGCTGGTGCGAATAGCTGGTCCACAGCGCCGGAATGACGAACGCGATCGCCAGCCCGCCCGACATCATGAAATAGAGCCACGGCTTCACCGAAAGCGTTGCTTCGCCCACTCGCGCGAACATGTGGCCGATCATGGTCGAGGAAACCAGCAGCAGCAGGGCGCTGATCATGAGGGTCCGCCCGGGCGACGTGCGCGTACCCAGGCCGCCGGGTCCAACCTCCTCAAGCTTGGCGCGGCCGAACAGCGGTCCGTACCACAGGCCGGACACACCCAGCGCTACGGCAGTTGCGACTACCACGGCAAGCCAGTTTACCGGTCCCATGCCTTCCTCTCGTGCCGACCCTGTTTGTGCACGTGCTAACGCTCCATACCGGGCATTGCAAATGCACCCGTTGTGGAGATTGGTGACTGTTTCACGAAAAGCGCCTATGGGCGCGCCAATCATGGCATCGCAAACCCCGCAAGACACCACCCGCATCCCCGCATCGCCGCGCGTCGGCATGGTCAGCCTCGGCTGTCCGAAAGCACTGGTCGATTCCGAACGCATCCTCACGCGACTGCGCGCGGATGGCTATGCGATGAGCGCCGATTACGCGGGGGCGGACGTTGTTCTGGTCAACACTTGCGGCTTCCTCGATTCCGCCAAGGAAGAAAGCCTGGCCGCGATTGGCGAGGCCATTGCCGAAAACGGTCGCGTAATCGTGACCGGCTGCATGGGGAACGAGGCCGAAACGATCCGCGCGCGTTTTCCCGACGTACTGGCGGTAACCGGCGCGCACCAGTATGAGGCGGTTGTCGATGCCGTGCACGACGCGGCGCCCCCGGCGCGCGGTCCGTTTGTCGACCTGATCCCGCAGCCCGATATAAAGCTCACCCCGCGCCATTACGGCTATCTGAAGATATCCGAGGGCTGCAACCATTCCTGCGCGTTCTGCATCATCCCGCAACTGCGTGGAAAGCTCGCCAGCCGCCGCATAGACGCGGTGCTGCGCGAAGCGGAAAAGCTGGTCGCGGCGGGGACGAATGAACTGCTGGTGATCAGCCAGGACACCTCTGCCTATGGCGTCGACGTGCGGCACGAGACGCGCGACTGGAAGGGGCATCCGGTCCGCACGCACATGACCGACCTTGCCCGCGAACTGGGCGGGTTGCGCACGCCCGGGGGGCAGGTGCCGTGGGTGCGGCTGCACTATGTTTACCCCTACCCTCACGTCGACGCGGTGATCCCGCTGATGGCCGAAGGGCTGGTCACGCCCTATCTCGACATTCCCTTTCAGCACGCCAGCCCGTCTGTCCTGAAAGCCATGAAGCGACCGGCGAACGAGGCCAAGGTGCTCGAGCGCCTGAAATCCTGGCGCGAAATTTGTCCCGACGTCGCCATCCGTTCCAGCTTCGTCGTCGGCTTCCCCGGTGAGACCGAGGACGATTTCCGCTACCTGCTCGACTGGCTGGACGAAGCACAGCTTGACCGGGTGGGCGGCTTCCGGTTCGAGCCGGTCGAAGGCGCGGCGGCCAACGATCTGCCCGGTGCCGTGCCCGAAGAGGTGAAGGAAGAACGCTACGCCCGTCTGATGGAAAAGACCGAGGCGATCAGCGCGGCGAAGCTGGCGGCAAAGGTCGGGCGGACGATCCCGGTAATCGTCGACGAAGTGGGCGAGCCCGACGAGGACGGCGATATCGGCGCAACCGCGCGCAGCCAGGCCGACGCGCCAGAGATCGACGGCGCGGTTTACCTGCGCAACGTGCCAGCATCGCTGAAACCCGGCGATATCGTGGACGTGGCGATAGAAGACGCTGACGCGCACGACCTGTACGGAGCCATCGCCGGCGCGTGATTGCCGGGATTTAACGGAACCCCATCGGCGCTCCGGGCGTAGGGAAAGCATCCCGGCTTTCCCGTAACCGCAAAATGGAGCTGCCTGCCATGTCGCTGACCGTCGCCGAACTTCTGACCCGGACGCTTGCCGAAATCGGCGTCAGCCATGTCTTCGGGATCGTCGGCGACGCGCTGAACCCCTTCACCGATGCGCTGCGGCGCGACGACCGTATCGGCTGGGTCGGCGTGCGGCACGAGGAAGGCGCCGCACTCGCCGCCGCCGGACAGGCGAAGCTGACCGGGCGGCTGGCGGTGTGTTGCGGCACCACCGGGCCGGGCGGAAACCATCTTGTCGCCGGCCTTTACGAAGCGCGCAAGGACCATGCGCCGGTGCTGGCGATTTCCGGCGGGGTGCCGTCCGCCAAGCGGGGGCTGGACTATCACCAGGAAGACGATCCGGTGGAGCTGTTCCGCGACGTGTCGGTCTATTCCGAACTTGTCGCCAGCCCGGAACAGGCGCCGGGCGTGATCCGCCAGGCCATTGCCGAAGCCTATGGCCGCAAGGGCGTGGCGCATCTTTCGATCCCGCCCGACGTGTTTTCCGCGAAAGTGGAAATCGATGCGATACCCGGTCTTGCCACCCTGCGCCCGCGACCGGCCTTCGCCCCGGCGGAGGGCGAGATAGACCGGGCCGCGCTGATGATTGCGGAGGCTGAAAAGATCGCGGTGTTCTGCGGCGAAGGGTGTCGCGGCGCGGAAGTGGAACTGGTGCAGCTGGCCGAACGGCTGCAGGCTCCGCTGATGCACACCTTTCGCGGCAAGGACCTGTTGCCGTTCGACAATGCCTACTGGATCGGCGGCGTCGGCATGATCGGCGGCAGGCCGGGCGTGGACGCGCTGCACGATGCCGACCTGATGTTGATGGTGGGCACGGACTATCCCTATTCGGAATACCTGCCCCAGCACGGCAAGGTGATCCAGATCGACGAGCGGGCAGAGGCGCTGGGCCGCCGGGCACCGGCAGGGCTGGGCGTGGTCGGATCGGTCAAGCCCGCACTCGCCCGCCTGATCGAACGCCTGCCCCAGCGTAGCGACAGCGCGTTTCTGGACAAGGTCAAGGCAGACCGCGCCGAATGGAACGCGATGCTGGACGAAAAGGCCAGCCCGTCACGAACGGGCCACCGGCTCCACCCGCAGCAACTGGCGCGCGCGATCAGTGACCGCGTGGCGCAGGACGCGATCTGGGTAACGGATACCGGCGAAGTCACGCTGTGGGCCGCGAACTGGTTCCGCCAGAACGGGCGCCAGCGCATGACCGGATCGTTCAACAACGGCGCCGTGGGCACGGGAATGGGCATCGCAAACGGTGTGCAGGCGCTCGATCCCGCGCGCCAGGTGGTGCTCCACGCGGGCGACGGCGGCTTCACGATGCTGTGCAGCGAATTCATGACCGCAGTCGAGCACAAGCTGCCGGTAAAGGTGGTGGTTTACGACAACAGCGGCTGGGGCCTCGTCCACCTGGAAATGGAGGGCGCGGCGCTGCCGGCGGCAAAGGGCACCGAGTTTCCGAACATGGATTTCGCGGCCTTCGCCCGGGCCTGTGGCGGCGAAGGCTTCTCCGTCCACACCACCGGCGAATTGCCGGGCACGATCGAAAGCTGGCTGTCGGCCCCCGGCCCGGCAATCCTCCACGCGATGGTCGATCCGGACGAAATCCCGGCCATGCCGCACATCGACATTGGCCAGGCCGCACGCTTCGGCATCGCACGCATCCGCGAGGCGTGGCTTTCGTTGACCGGCCGCGAAAACGAAGCCTGAACGCCCCGTTTCGGATTGGGCAGTTTCAGATCGGGCGGATTCAGAGCGGGCCGCCGGGCACACCCGCGCCCAGCAGCTTTCCGTCCACCACCTTGCCGTAATAGCTTTTCTGGCCCTTGTGGTGCTTCTTCGCGTTTTCCGCGACGGTGCCGGTCTGGCGCGGATCCCTGGGGCGTTCGTGGCTGTCGACATAGGCCGCCACATCCCAAGCGTCCTGATCGCTCAGGGTGCCGCTGGTGCCATAGGGCATGTTCCACTTGATGAAGGCCGCGGCCTTGTCGACCTTCGCCAGCCCCGCGCCCCAGTTATAGCTGTGCGGCCCCCAAAGCGGCGGGAAGGTGACGTTGCGGCCGGAATGGCTGCCCTGCCCGTCCGCACCGTGGCAGGAATCGCACTGCTGTTCGAACACCTTCTTCCCGCGAACGGGATCATAGCCCAGCTTGGTTTCCTTCACCGCCGGAAAGCCGCCGCCAACCATCTTCACGCCCGTCGGCGCGCCGGTGGCCAGCCAGTGGAAATAGGCTTCAAGATCGCGATAGACCGGGCTGCCGCGCGCGGGTGCACCGCCTGCGGGGCTGTCCTGCGCGTTCATCGAATACATGAAGCAGCCGCGGATGCGGTCTTCCATGTCGTTGATCTGGCCGTTCTTCGAACGATAGGCCGGATACTTCACCCAGGCCGCCCACATCGGCGAAGCCTTGGGGCGGCGCCCGCCGTCTAGGTGGCAATTGGTGCATGACAGCGCACCGCCGACATAGGCGCGCGCATTGCCCGGCGTATCCGAAAAGATCGCCATGCCGCGCCGGATCGCATCGCCGTCCGGCCCGTCGGGGATTGTCGCCGGACTGGGCGGCTGGAAGCCCGCCGTCTTCGGGTCGGGCGTTTCCGCCTCGGTGGGCGTGCCCTGGTGATAGCCTGCCAGATCGGCGAGGAGCGATCCGCCGTTCACAAGCAGCATCGCCGCAAGCCCGCCACCGAACGCGGCCAGCAGCGGCAATAGGATCGGCGAACCGCCTTTTTGCGAAGTACCTTCGTTTTCCTGCATTCCTGGCCTATTTCCTGTCCGGCCGATAGCCTGGCTGGCTCTCCCGCGCGCATTCATGCCGCGCCGGACGCCCGCCGTCAAACATTAGCGTTTACTGATAGGCGTTCGCAGGATCGCCCCTCATAACAACGCTCTTGTAACATTGCGGTCATAAACGTAGGCGCGCGACCGGAAAGAGAACATCGGGTCCGGAGATCAACCATTCGCCAGATTGCTGCCCTGCCTTATTGCACAGAGGGGCCGGGGCTCGACGCCCCGGTGCGGGTGATGCTTGTCACCTCGCGCCGGACCGGACGCTGGGTGATCCCCAAGGGCAATCTGATGGCCGGCACGCCGTCCCACGCGGCGGCCGCGCTAGAGGCGGAGGAAGAGGCCGGAATCCGCGGGCTGGCCTGCCCCGTCGCGATCGGCAGCTATCGCTATCGCAAGCGCAGGCGCAACGGCGCGTCGCTTATGGTCGATGTGGAAGTCTTTCCGCTCTCGGTCAGTGAGGAACTGGCGACGTGGAAGGAAAAGGACGAGCGGGAACGCCGCTGGTTCACGCTTGCCGAAGCGGCGAACGCCGTGGACGAGCCCGATTTGCGCGAACTGATCCGTTCGTTCGGGCCAAAGGAATTTCGCGCGGCGGCCGTTCGCACCGGCATGCTGAACGTGGTTGCCAAGAAATCAAGGATTCCCAAGATGTTCGCATGGTTCCAGCGCCTTCTCCCGAAGACCGGCAACTTCTTCGAACTGTTCGAGGCGCACGCGCTTACGATCACCGCGGCCGCCGATGCGCTGGCCCGCCTGTTGCAGGGCGCGTCTTCCCCGGCGGACCACATCCGCGAAGTGAACGAGCGGGAAACCGATGCGGACAACATCATCCGCGAAGTGCTGCACACCGTGCGCGAAACCTTCCTGACGCCGTTCGATCGCAGCGCAATCACCAGCCTGATCGGATCGATGGACGATTCGGTCGATGAAATGCAGGCCGCCGTCCAGGCGATCGACGTGTACGACGTGACCGAGTTCGATCAGGAAATGAAGGACATGGCCGCCATCATCGTGGATTGCGCGCGGCTTACCGCCGAGGCGATCCCCCTGCTGCGCGACGTGGGCCGCAACGGCAACCGCCTGCACGAACTGACCGAACGGATGGTCCGGGCCGAAAACCACGCGGACGAAGTGCACCGCGCCGGGCTCAAGCGCAATTTCCGCGAGTTCGGCAAGGTCGACACGCCGCGCTTCATCGTGGCGCGCGAAATCTACAAGCATCTCGAACGGATCGTGGACGCTTTCGAAGACGTCGCGAACGAGATCGACGGCATCGTGATCGACCACGCCTGAACGAAGGGGCGACACGATGTACGAACTCGCCTTCCCGCTGCTGGTGGGGCTGATCGTCACCGCGCTGGCGTTCGACTTTCTCAACGGCCTGCACGATGCCGCGAACTCTATCGCCACCGTCGTATCCACGCGGCTTCTGCGCCCGGTTCCTGCGGTGGCCTTTGCCGCCGTGTTCAACGCCGGCGCCTATTTCCTGACGATCACCTTTCCCAGCCTGCACAAAGTGGCGGAAACGATCGGCGCCGGCCTGATCGACAAGAACCTGGTCACGCCTTCGGTAGTGTTCGGGGCACTGGTGGGCGCGATGTTCTGGAACGTCGTCACCTGGATGAAGGGCATCCCCTCGTCCTCAAGCCACGCGCTTGTCGGCGGCATCGTGGGTGCGGGCGTCGCGCACGCGGGCATCGCCGGTATCGAGTGGACCGGCCTCAACAAGACGCTGATCGCCATCGTGCTGTCTCCGCTTCTGGGCATGATCCTGTCGATGGCGATCATGCTGGTGACGAGCTGGGCCTTTTCGCGCAGTTCCAACCGCGTCGCCGAACGATCGTTCCGGTTCCTGCACCTCATTTCCTCGGGCACCTATTCGCTCAGCCACGGCCTGAACGATGCGCAGAAAACGATGGGCATCATCACCGTCCTGCTGTTTTCGACCGGCCACCTGAACGGCAAGTTCGAAGTGCCGCACTGGGTTGCGCTGTCCTGCTACACGGCGATGGGGCTGGGCACGCTGGTCGGCGGCTGGAAGATCATCGAGACGATGGGATCGCGCATCACCAAGCTTTCCCAGCACCAGGGATTTTCCGCGTCGCTTGGCGGTTCGATCATGGTCTTCGCCGCATCGTTGCTGGGCATTCCCGTCTCCACCACGCACACGATCACCGGCTGCGTGATCGGCGCGGGCGTTTCCCGCCGCGCCAGCGCGGTGCGCTGGGGCGTGGCGAGCGACGTGGTTGTTGCCTGGGTGGTGACGATCCCCGCTTCGGCGCTGGTGGGCGCGGCGTTCTATATGCTGACCCTGCTGTTCTAGGCGGCCTGTATCCGCGCGGATGCATCCTGCGGACGGACATAGACACGCGCGACAATCGGGAAGCCGGCCCCCACCTTGCGCTCTATAGCGGCGACGATCCGTTCTACCTCTCCGGCGCTGATCGCATCGTCGAAATCGGCGGTAATGATCGCCGTCACCATGTCCGGTGCTGCGTGCAGCGTCAGCACTTCGCGCACCGAAACGATGCCCTTGTGCGCTTCGGCGCAGGTGCGGATCGCATCGACAAGCTCCGGGTCCGCGCTTTCGCCGATCAGCAGGCTTTTCGCTTCGTAAAGCAGCATGATCGCAAGGATGCCCAGCACCAGCCCGATCAGGACCGACGCGAAACCGTCGAAGAACGGATTGCCGGTGACAAGGCTGAGCGCAAGGCCCGCCGCGGCGACCGCCAGGCCGACCAGCGCGCCCGCGTTCTCAAGCAGAATTACCAGCGTCGGCGCATCCTTGGTGTCGCGGATTTCCTGAAGGATGGTTCCCCTGCGGTGGGCGTTGAAATCCTTCAGCGCCGCGATCACGGACCAGCCTTCAAGCATGAAGGCGATGGCCAGCACCACGAAGGCGACCAGCGGATCGCTCGCCGGTTCCGGCTCCAGGATGTGGATGATGCCTTCGTAAACCGAAACGCCCGCGCCCAGCGAGAACACCAGGATCGCGACCACGAAGCTCCAGAAATAAAGTTCCCGCCCGTAACCGAACGGGTGCTGCGCATCGGCCGGCGCACGTGACCTTTTGCGGCCATAGAGCAGCAGCACCTGGTTGGTCGAATCGACCAGGCTGTGCACGCCTTCGGTCAGCATCGCTGAAGAGCCCGTGATCCCGGCCGCGACGAATTTCGCCACCGCAATGCCCACGTTCGCCCCCAGCGCGATCAGGATCGTGCGCGTCGAACCGCTTGCCATTTCCGGTCTGTCTCCATGTTTCGTGCCGTCGGACATACTTCGTTACGAAGCCGAAACGCGCGCGCCAAGCGTTTCGAATATCCGCTTTGGTTCCGGCGCGACGCGTCACCATCGGCCCGGCCCGATGAGAGGGCGCGCACGCCGGACGCAGGATGGAACGTTTTTACCCACCAGACGGGAGGACGTTCCCTATGAAAATATATATCGCCGCGGCGCTTGCCGCGTGTGCCATTCCGGCTTCGGCGCTTGCCGAAGAGACCGATCCGCCCGGCGCCTTCGAAGTGTCGGGCAGCGCGGCGCTCGTCTCCGACTATCGCTTTCGCGGCGTATCGCAGACTGACAAGCAGATGGCCGTCCAGGCGGGTGCGACCGTTACCCACGCCAGCGGCATCTATGTCGGCACATGGGCCTCCAACCTTGCCGGGTGGGGCACCTTCGGCGGCTCCAACATGGAACTGGACATCTATGGCGGATACAGCGCCGCGATCGCCAGCGGGGTGACGCTGGACGTCGGCCTTACGTGGTACATGTATCCCGGCGGCGCGGACACGACCGACTTTGCCGAACCCTATGTGAAGCTGTCGGGCGACCTTGGCCCCGCGAATATGCTGGTTGGCGTTGCCTATGCGCCGAAGCAGAAGGCGCTGGCGAACGTATCCAACACACCGCAAAGCAACGGACAGAGCCAGGACAACCTGTATATCTGGACGGACCTTGGCGCGGGGATTCCCGGCACCCCGTTCTCCGCCCGCGCGCACCTTGGCTATTCTAACGGCAACCCGGGCCTTGGCCCCAACGGCACCAGCATCGCCCCCACGGGCGAATACTTCGACTGGTTGCTGGGGCTCGACTATGCGCTCGGCCCGGTCACGCTGGGCGTGTCCTATGTCGATACCGACATCTCCCGGGCGGGATCGGCCTATCTCCTGCCGGGCTTCGCATCGACCAAGGACGGATCGACCATCGCCGGATCGACGGTGCTCTTTTCGGCAACGGCCTCGTTCTAGGGCAGACCGGGGCCAGTCCCGGCCATTGCAGGCTTCATGGGGTGGCCCGGCGCGGTAATCGTGCCGGGCCATTCCGGTCAGATCCAGCCGATCTTGCGGAAGCGCCAGTAAAGCAAGGCGCACACCGCGATCATCACACCCAGCAGCCAATAGAACCCGTCCACCAGGTGCGAGCCGGGGATGCGTTCGAAGTTCATGCCGTAGACGCCCGCAATCGCTGTGGGCACGGCCAGGATCGCGGCCCAGCTTGCCAGCTTGCGGGTCATTTCGCCCTGCCGGTGCTGTTCAAGCAGGCTGGCCGTATCGACGATGGAGGCCAGCGTCTCCTTCAGGCCGGACTGCCGGGCCAGAACGCGGCGCACATGGTCCAAGACGTCGCGGAACCATATCTGCGAGGACGCGTCGATCACCGGCAGTTCCGCCACCGAAAGGCGCTTGGTCACTTCCTCCATCGGGCCGATCACGCGTTCGAACCGCCGCAACTGGCGGCGCAGGCGGAAGATGCGGCGGATCGTCGCCTGGTCGGGAAACTCGTCGATCGCGTCCTCTTCCATTTCCTGCGCGATCGCATCCAGGTCGTCCATCAGCGGCAGGTATCCGTCGACCAGGAAATCAAGCACCGCGTGCAGCACATAGTCCGGCCCTTCGGCCAGCCGTTCGGCATCCTCTTCCAGCCGCCGGCGCAAGTCGCTGTGCGCGCGCGTGCTGCCGAAACGGACGCTGACGATGAAGCCCTTGCCGACGAAGAACGACGTCTGGCCATATTCGATCAGGTCTTCGCCTTCGGGCGTCTCCACCAGTTCGGCTGTGCGTGCGACGACGAAGATCTGCTGCCCGTAGATGTCGATCTTGGGCAGCTGGCGCGGGTGCAGCGCGTCTTCCACGGCAAGCGGATGCAACCCGTATTGCACGCGCACCCGCTCCATTTCCGCATCGTCCGGCTCATAAAGGCCGATCCAGTCGAAACTGCCATCGGGCGGCAGCGAACACGCCTCTCCATCGATGGGAAGGTCCGCATGGCTGACCAGGCCGTGGGTATAGCGCCGTGCCGCAACGATCGTCATGGCGCATACCGTGGCAGGACGCGGCCGCGCTGGCAATCGGGGCGCGAAGGCAAGGCGCCCCGCTGCGGCGCATCAGGCCAGTTGCAATTCAGGACTGTTCAGGCCGTCCGCCGTCGCCTACACTGGTGTCAACAAGACAGAACGGGAGAACAGCGGTGAACGCGATCGGCGGCAACACCGAATTCGGCAAAGCGGGCGAAGTGCCCGATATCGACGTGGCCATCGTAGGTGCGGGCATTTCCGGCATCGGCATGGCGGCGCACATGGAAATGATGTGCCCCGGCCGCAGCTATGCCCTGCTGGAGCGGCGGGCGGACCTGGGCGGCACGTGGGACCTGTTCCGCTATCCGGGCATCCGGTCCGACAGCGACATGCACACGCTGGGCTTCGTGTTCGAGCCGTGGAAGCACGAGAAATCCATCGCGGACGGCCCTTCGATCCTGGAATACCTGAACCGCATCGTCGACGAACGCGGCATCCGCCCGAAAATCCGCTTCAACACCAAGGTCGTCTCTGCCGACTGGGACGGCGCCGCCGCACTGTGGCGCATCGCGGTGGAGGACGAGACAGGCAAACACAGCGAAGTGACCGCGCGCTTCGTTTACCTGGGATCGGGCTATTACGATTACGACGATCCGTATGACGCGGGCTTTGCCGGGCGCGAGGCGTTCAAGGGCGATCTGATCCACCCGCAGTTCTGGCCGAAGGACTATGACTATTCGGGCAAGCGCGTGGTGGTGATCGGATCGGGCGCCACGGCCGTTACCATCGTGCCGTCCATGGCGGCCAGGGCCGCGAAGGTCACGATGCTCCAGCGCACGCCCACGTGGTATGCGATCCGTCCGGCGAAGGACAAACTGGCCAACACGCTGCGCAAGTTCCTGCCCGAAGGGCTGGCCTATGCGATCACGCGGTTCAAGAACATCCGGTTGCAGGATTTCTTCTTCAAGCGCGCACGCCAGCGCCCGGAAAAGGTCAAGGAGTTCCTCAGCGGCAAGATCCAGGACGCGCTGGGCGACAAATACGATGCCGCGACATTCACCCCGCCCTACGATCCCTGGGACCAGCGCCTGTGCCTTGTGCCCGACGCGGACATGTTCGAAGCGATCAAGGCGGGCAAGGCGGAAATCGTTACCGGCCATATCGACCGTTTCGATGAAACCGGCGTGCTGCTGAAGGACGGGCGGCACCTTGACGCAGACATCATCATCACCGCCACCGGCCTGCGCCTGGCGGTTGCGGGCAAGATCGCGTTCAGCGTGAACGGCGAGCCGGTCGATTGGTCGCAACGCTTCTTCTACAAGGGCTGCATGTTCTCCAACGTGCCGAACCTGGCGCTGGTGTTCGGCTATCTGAACGCATCGTGGACGCTGCGGGCGGACATCAATTCCGATTATGTGTGCCGCCTGCTGAACCACATGGAAAAGATCGGCGCGGAGGTTGCCGTGCCTTTCCTTGCCGAAGACCACGGGCTGGAAGAGGACGACATCTTCGATTTCTCGTCCGGCTATATCCAGCGTTCCAAGCACCTTCAGCCACGGAATGCCAAGGATCTGCCGTGGCGGTTGAACCAGGAATACGTGAAGGACAAGGCCTGGCTCAAGGCCTCTCCGATCGACGACGGCGTGATGCGTTTCGGCCATGCCGATCCGCAGGCGGCGCGGGTGGAGGTTCTGGAAGCGGCGGAATAGGCGGGCCGCTCCGCCCCGCTTCCCGCAGCCGGACCAATGGTCTATCCCTCGCGCCGATGACTGACGAATCGCGCATCTGGACCGCCGCAATCGTGATCGTGGGGGACGAGATCCTCTCGGGCCGCACGCAGGACAAGAACATCTCGCAAATCGCCGTATGGCTGGGCGTGCAGGGTATCCGCCTGCGCGAAGTGCGCGTGGTCGCCGACGATATCGACGCGATTGTAGAGGCGGTGAACATCCTGCGCGCGCGCAACGATTATCTGTTCACCACTGGCGGCATCGGCCCGACGCACGACGACATAACCGTTGACGCCATCGCGCAGGCGCTGGGCGTGGACGTGATCGTCCACCCCAAGGCGCGCGCGATCCTTGAAAGCTATTACAACACGCGCGGCGGATTGACCGACGCGCGCCTGCGCATGGCGCGCGCGCCCGATGGCGCGGACCTTATCGAAAACCGGATGTCCGGCGCGCCGGGAATCCGCATCGGCAACATCTTCATGATGGCGGGCGTGCCCGGCATCACCGCGCAGATGCTCGATTCGCTCACCGGGCAACTGGAAGGCGGATTGCCGCTGCAATCGCTGACCATCGGCTGCTGGGTTCCCGAAAGCGAGGTTTCCGACCTGCTTGCCGCCACCGAAAAGGCGCACGCGAATTGCCAGATCGGCAGCTATCCGTTCTTCCGCGAAGGCAAGGTCGGCGCGAACTTCGTGATCCGATCGACCGATCCCGAAGAAATGGAAACCTGCGCGGCGGCACTGGAATCCGGCCTTGCCCGATTGGAGCGCGAGGCCGTGCGGGGCGGGATCTGAAACCGCGTCCGGCACCGGGGCTTGTAGTTCTTGCCATCCTGCTTGCCGCGGGCGCGTGCGCCACATCCCCGCAAGGAACGCTGCCCCGGTTCGAAGCCGCACTTGCCGCACAGGACAGCGCGACGGCCGCCTTGCGCGGCTGGTGCGCGCAGCGACACATCGCCCCTGCGGCCGGCATTCGCGCGCTTCCCGTAAAGACCGCGACGATCCCCGCCTCTGCGGAAACGCGGCGGCTGCTGGCCGTCCGTGCGGACGAACGCATCGGCTATCGCCATGTCGCGCTGGCTTGCGGGGATACAGTCCTGTCTGTCGCGCACAACTGGTACGTTCCGGGCAGGCTGACCGCGCAAATGAACCGCACGCTGGAAACCACGCGCACCCCGTTCGGCAAGGCCGTGGCCGATACGCATTTCACGCGCCAGCGGCTTGCCGCGATCCGCGGACGCGGCCCCGGTTGCCCGGCTGGCACGGTGCTGACCCACCGGGCCGTGCTCCACCGCGCCAGCGACGGATTGCCGATCAGCCTTGTCGTGGAATGCTATACGCGCGCCAACCTGATGGCCGGCGCGCGCTAGGCGGCGTGGACAAATTCCGCGTGGATCATCACCCGCCAACATTATCGGTCCGCCGGATAAAGGCCGCCACGTTATCGTGCAGTGCCTTCAGCGAAGGTTCGTGCGCATAGACCATGTGACCGGACTGGTAATACTTGTATTCGATGTTCTTCTGCAGGCTGTCGGGGATCTGCAGGTGATGATCTTCGTACCAGCCTTCGTAGAACGGCGTGGCAAGATCGAAATACCCGCCGTTGACCATCACTTTCAGGTCCGGGTTGTATTTCATCGCCATGGCAAGGTCGGGCATCACGTTGGTCGCCCCGCGGATCGGGAACGGCATGCCCGGCTGCTTGTGGGCGAAATCCCATTGGCGGAACACGTTGATTTCGGGCTTGTAGGTCTTCCCCTTCCCGTAATGCAGCGTTGAACGCACATAGTCGTTGAAGGCAGAGACATAGGCCGAACTGATCGCGGCGGACTGCGGATCGTATTCCGCCTCCTTCTCAAGCGGGTCCATCGACGGCCCTGAAAAGCGGCTGTCGAGCCGGCCCGTGGTGAGATCGCCCGAAATCTGCAACTCGTGCGCGAACTGTCCGCCATCGACCCGCAGGTTCGATTTGAGGATATAGTCCACCGGAAGCCCGGTATATTGCGCAAGCTGCGTGGCAACCTTCTGCTTGGTCGCCGGGTCGATCTCATCACCCTGCGCCAGCGCCTGAAGGTAATCCGTCGTCGCGAAATGTTCGACCTGCTTCAGGAACGCAGGCAAGTCGGCGGGGCGCTGCCCCGGCAGCTTGTTGTGATACCAGGCGGTTGCCGCATATGTCGGCAGCGCGACGACATAGGGTTCTTCGGTGCCGGGGTTCAGGGTCGGCGTATCGATCGAAAGGTCGAAGTTGAGGATCTGCGACAGCAGGATCACGCCGTTGAAATCGATGTCGTCACCCGTTTCCAGCTCGTTCACCACCACGGCGGAGCGCGGCGTGCCATAGCTTTCACCGAACAGATATTTCGGGCTGTTCCAGCGATCGTATTTCGAAAGGAACGCCTTGATGAATTCCGAAAAAGCGTGGCCATCGGCATCGACGCCATAGAACGCCTTGTCCTTGTCCTTCCCCGCGATGCGCGAAAAGCCGGTGCCCGGTGCATCGATGAACACGACATCGGTCGCGTCGAGCAGGCTATAGGCGTTGTTCACCAGGCTGTAGGGCGCGGCGGGCGTGTGAGAATCGTCCGACGTCACAACCCGCTTCGGGCCAAAGGCGCCCATGTGCAGCCACACGGTAGAAGATCCGGGACCGCCGTTGTAGAAGAACGTGATCGGCCGGTTGGCGCTTGGCGCGCCGTCCTTGAAATAGGCGACATAGAACATTGACGCTTCTGCGCCCGGTTCCCCCTTTTTCGCGTTGCCCGACTTTTCGCGCCACGCGGCATCGTCCCACCCCGCCGGGTGCACGACAAGCGTGCCCGCGACGGCCTTGTAGCCGATCTTGCTGCCTTCGACCGTTACCGAGCCAGCACTGGCGGATTCGGTCGGCTGGAACAGCGCCTGCGGCGCTGCGCTGGCGGATGCGGCATCGTCGCCCGCGGTGTCTTTCTTGCTGCTGGCAGCCTGCGCCGGGCCGGCGGACAAGGCAATTGCGGCGCATCCCAGCGCCAATGTCCTGACAAGGGTTTTCATCAGATCTGCTCCCGTCTTTTACGGATAAGGCGGGGGCGTCCTTTGCTCGGCATCCTCTGGCGCCCCCTGTTGTGCGGAGCAGGATGGCGCGGCAGGGCAACAATGTTGCGTTAAATTATGGCAAGGTTCCGGTCACACCTGAAACCATCGGCACGCAAAAAGGGCCTGGCAGGCGTCGCTCCCAGGCCCCTTCATGCCGCTAGCCCCGCAGGGCGACGGCTTACTTGACGACGTCGTTCAGCTTGCGCGCGGCAACGTCGCGCCCGCCCAGCCCGAAGGCCAGCGCAAAGGCGACGGACGCCCCGGCCACGATGGCCACGAACGCATAATCGACGATCGGCCCGCCGATATTCATCTGCTTGATGCCGATGAACACGAACAGGGCAACCGTCAGCCAATAGACCAGTGCCGGCGCAAAACCGTCTCCCGCGGCGGTCGAGATCAACCCCTTGAGGACGCGCGCCAGGATCACGCCTGCCGCGATCAGAACCGCGCCGAAGATAACGCTCGCCCCCTGGTCAAGCACGGTTTCGACCACGCGGGTGAGTTCGGGAAAGCCCAGCAGCCGCGTTGCCGCGATGGCCATGAACAGCAGGATGCCGATCCGCACCAGCGTGGCGACGATGCCCGATGCGGTGCGCCCTTCGGGAACGACGCCGATGGCCGCCACCGAACGGTCGAAGCCGAGCCCGGGCAGCACTTCCTCTATCATCCGGCCGACCCAGCGGGCGATCACGTATCCCAGCCCCAGCAGCAGGCTGGCCCCGATGATCAGCGGCACGGCTTGCAGCATCATCGCCAGCATTTCCGTGGCGGGAACTGTGATTGCCGGGATGTTGAGCACATCCAGCGCCGCGATCGACACCGGAATGATGATCAGGATGAACACGATCGTGGAGATCGTCCTGCTGATCGTGCTGTTGCCGGTAACCGCTTCGGCGCCGCCAAGGTTGGCCCACTTGTCGAAATCGACCGAGACAAGCGCGGTTTCCACGATGTCGCGCGCGATCCGGGCGATCATGCCGCCGACGAAGAAGATAATCGCGGCGCCAAGGATCTTGGGAATATAGTCGATGAAGCTGTTGATCAGTTCCTGAACGGGGCCGATCACGCTGTTGAGTTCAAGCGCCTGCAGCACGGCGATCAGGCCGAAAAGCCAGATGAACAGGGAAACCAGCCGGCCCAGCGTGGCACCGATGCTTTCGCCAGAGCCCGACGCGCGTTGCAGCAGCGGTATCGCATCCACCAGTTTTGCGAAGGACCACTTGGCGGCTTTGGCCAGCAGCCAGGTTATAAGCGGATGATGACGACGGTTATCGCCTTCTGGGCAAGCTGGCTGGCCAGCGCCGGATCGAAGGCATAGCCCCCCAATGTCAGATAATTCATGTCTGTCCCCCGGTTTGCGTTGCGGCGGGCGGTCATGATCATTCGGGCCAGCCGCTGCCGCCCCGGACCGCATCGATGCCAGATCGCCACTGGGCGGCGACGGCGTTTTGGCGACCTTGAGCCGGACAAATGCGGCGAGTCGCTCTCGCATCGTGGTCAATCCGGGAGACGCGGGCAACCCTTGTGCCAAAGGGCATGTAACGGGGAATCAAACGAAATCCGCGCGAAACAAACGAAAAGGGCCGGGAAACGGCGTGCTTCCCGGCCCTTTGCTATTTGATCCGAAGTGGCTGGATTCAGGCGCCAGCGACCTCGGCCGTGTCGATCTTGATGCCCGGCCCCATCGAGGACGAGAGCGCGACCTTCTTCAGGTACTTGCCCTTCGCGCCCGAAGGCTTCGCCTTGACGATCGCGTCCATGAACGCATCGAAGTTGGCGCGCAGCGCTTCGTTGGTGAAGCTCATCTTGCCGATGCCGCCGTGGATGATGCCCGCCTTTTCCACGCGGAACTCGATCTGGCCGCCCTTGGCGTCCTTGATCGCCTGCTCCACGTTCGGCGTGACGGTGCCCAGCTTCGGGTTCGGCATCAGGCCCTTGGGGCCGAGCACCTTGCCGAGACGGCCGACCACACCCATCATGTCGGGCGTGGCGATCACGCGGTCGTAATCCAGGTTGCCGGCCTGCATGTCTTCCATCAGGTCTTCCGCGCCAACCTTGTCGGCGCCGGCGGCCAGCGCCTTTTCGGCGTTGTCGCCGCGCGCGAAGACCGCGATCTTCACGTCCTTGCCCGTGCCCGACGGCAGCGAAACCATGCCGCGAACCATCTGGTCCGCGTGGCGCGGATCGACGCCCAGGTTCATCGCGACCTCGATGGTCTCGTCGAACTTGGTGGTCTTCAGGTCCTTCAGAAGCTGGATCGCTTCGTCGACGCCATAAAGCGTCTGGTTGTCACCCAGCTTTTCGGCGAGGGTCTTCTGCTTCTTGTTCAGCTTAGCCATGTCTTCAGCCCTCCACGACGTCGAGGCCCATCGAACGGGCGGAGCCCTCGATGATCCTGGTTGCCTGCTCGATGTCGTTCGCGTTCAGGTCCTTCATCTTCATCTCGGCGATCTCGCTGAGCTTCGAACGCGCGATGGTTCCGGCCGAAACCTTGCCCGGTTCCTTCGAACCCGACTTGAGGTTGGCGGCCTTCTTGATGAGGAAGCTGGCGGGCGGGCTCTTGGTCTGGAACGTGAAGCTGCGATCCGCATAGACCGTGATGATGGTCGGGATCGGCATGTTCTTTTCCATGTCCTGCGTGGCGGCATTGAACGCCTTGCAGAATTCCATGATGTTCACGCCGCGCTGGCCCAGGGCAGGGCCGATCGGCGGAGAGGGGTTCGCGGTGCCGGCGGGCACCTGCAGCTTGATATAACCTTCGATCTTCTTGGCCACGAGTGGCCTCCTTTCTTCCTGTCGGGCCGCACGCCGAAGCGTTGGCCCTCAGAGTGAGCGGTCAGACAGACGGCGCATGGCCATCCTCCCGCACGGATTTCCGGCCTGGCATGGATATCCACGACGCCCGGGAGCGCGCGCGAATAGCGGGACAAAGCGATTCTGGCAAGCCGCCTTGCGCGGTTCAGCCTTCGCGGCGCCCCACGATCGCGCCGTCGCGCAGCGCCAGAACGGTTCCGCGCGGCAGGCCTTCCCAGTTGCCGTCGTCCAGCGGCACGCTTGCAAAGACGATGGTCTGCGGCGGCAGATCGCGCACCCTGGGGCCGCTGGCATGCCATTCGCGCGGGGCGTCCTCGCGATCGAAACGACGCATGACAAGCCCCGGCTCGCGCGGTTCGGTAAGGCCATCGGGCATCTCGAACCTGCGCCGGTCGGCATGGACGAACAGCGTGTGCCCGTCGAAAAACAGGAAGTTGGCATCGCCCAGCGCACGCATGTCGGCTGCAAACGCCGCGAACGCATCGATCCGCGCCTCGTCCGACGTCGCATTCGCGCGAGAGAGGCGTGCGAGCAGAATCAGGAAAGCCAGTTCGGAATCGGTATCGCCCACCCGCTCGGCCTTCACCGCCTGCGCTTCGGGCACGTCCTCTATGCCGCCCAGCGTGCCGTTGTGCGCGAAGTGATGCGCCCGGCCGCAATGCACGCGCGTATAGGGATGGGTGTTCGCCAGAAGCGGCCTTCCGTGCGAAGCGCGGCGCACGTGCGCCATCAGATGGCGGCAGGCGATCTCCCGCTCGATCACCATGCGCGCAAGCGGGCTGTCCGCCGCGGGAGAGGCTTCACGGAACACGTGCGCGTCGCGGTCTTCGGCGAACATGATGCCCCAGCCATCGCGGTTGGCGTGGCGTTCGCCGCCTTCCGCGGCAAAGGCATCGAGTTCGTAACGCACCGTGGCAGGCCGGGCAGCCGTCATCGCAAACAGTTCACACATAACGCTTTCCTAGACCCTTGCGGCGCCAGATGCGAGCGTGCCGTCGCACGGGGCGCGTCCGGCATTGACCGCGCCTTCGCGTGGCTGCACACCGTCACCCCGAACACCACGGGGAGAGACATGAGCAACCCTGCGAAATCAAGCGTGACCGCACTGGCCGGAATTGTTGCGACCATGGCACTGGCCCTCTCCGCTACATCCCTGTCCGCGACACCCCTTTCCGCAACGGCTGCGGCGCAAGGCAGCGAAACGGAGCCGCCCGCCGACGCCGTAACCGCGCCAGGCGATACCGACCAGACGATTACTGTCGAGGCGCCGCGCCTGGTCAAGCGGCCGGCGGCAAAGGAGGCCCATACCGGGGCCGAGTTCATGTCGACCACGGTGGCGATTCCCGTGCTCTACAGCGATCTGGACCTGACGAAGGATTCCGATGCCGAACGGCTGATGGCGCGAATCGAACGCGTGGCGACCGACGCATGTCGCGAGCTTGACCGCGTCTATCCGCTGGATCCCGACCCGGATTGCATCACCCGCGCGGCCGGAAACGCACAGCAGTCGGCTCGCGAAGCGATCGACGCGGCACGAGGCACGACCCCATGAGCAACACGCTTGTCGCCAGCCGGTCCGCGTTCCTGGCCGGCCACCCGGAGCAGCGCGAAACCGTGAACGGCCGCGAATGGGGAGTGATCCGCGCGGGCAAATCGGGTCCGGGGCTGGTCCTCCTTCCCGGAACGCTGGGCCGCGCGGACATCTTCTGGCAGCAGATCGATGCGCTGTCCCACCGCGCGCGGATACTCTCGCTGAGCTATCCCGACAGCGGCGGAATCGCCGAATGGTCCGCCGAAATCGCTGCGCTGATGGACCGTTCGGGAATGGATAACGCGGTGGTGCTGGGCACCTCGCTTGGCGGCTATGTCGCGCAATATTTCGCCGGCGCGGAGCCCGCGCGCGTGGCTGGGCTGATCGCTGCGAACACGCTGTCCTCCGCGTCGCAGGTGGTCGGCATTCCGCCCTATAGCCTCGACGTTGAATCGGTTCCGGCCGAGATCCTGCGCGATGGCTTCGTGCGCTCTCTCGAAGCGGCACCGCAAACCGATCGCGGACGCCGGGCCTTGACCGAATTGCTGCTGGCCGAAGTAACCGGCCGCATTCCCGCCGCGGAATTGCGCGCGCGTCTTTCCGCGCTGAAGCACGGACCGGAACTGCCGCCGCTCGACCTTGAGCGGGACAGGATCGCGGTCGTCGAATCGAACGACGACCCGCTTATTCCGGCGACAATGCGCGACATGGTGCGAAAGCGGCTTTCCCCCGGGCGGGTGTTCCGGTTCAGCAACGGCGGGCACTTCCCCTATGTGGAGCGGCCCGCCGAATACAACGCCTTGCTGGAAGAACGGCTGGACCTGGCCGAAAACGGCTGACCCAGGCCCCCTGGCTCAGGCGGGCGCCCCTTGCGCAAGCATGGCCTGCCACACGGGCAGGCGCATCGCGTCGAGGTATTCGCGCTGCATATCATGCGTCAGCACCTCGATCATGCGATCGCCCTCGATCCACACTTCGATCACGCCGAAGGCGCCGCCGCGCTTGCGATATTTGGACGTCCAGCCTTCGCGGCGGGCGATGGCGTGCACCTCGTCCTCGTCCAGCGGCGTCGCCATCGCGAAATGCGTGGACGATCCGCCACGCACCGCGCCGGGCATACCAAAGCCATCGGCGTCGCCTTCGGCCTCTACCAGTTCGGTGTTGCGCGGATAGACTTCGACCAGGGTGTTGCGATCGTCGCCCGCGTGGGCGACCCAGCTTCCCTCTATCACCGGCGGAAACGGCGTGGCGGCCCCTCCGAACAGTTCGGCAAGGACAGTGGCGACGCGCTGCGGATCATGCGCATCTATGGATACGTGAAACAGCATGGACCTTCTCCCGACTCACGATGAGCCGGAAGCCATTTACACCCGAATCGGAGGCAACCGCCCGTTTCCCGTCAAACGACCGGAAGCACACGACAGACGGCGCGGCGCGCCGACGAACGGCCGCGTAGGGCCGACCAAACGCGCGGGCGGGCGCTTACTTGCTGAGTTCGACCTCGTCGAAGCCCAGTTCGACCGGCGTCGCGCGGCCGAAGATCGAAACGCTGACCTTCACGCGCTGCTTGTCGAAATCGAGCTCTTCCACGATGCCGTTGAAGCTGGCGAACGGGCCGGCGTTGACCTTGACCGAATCGCCGATCTCGTAATCGATCGAAACTTCCTCACGCGGCTTGGAAGCGGCTTCCTCGCGCGCGCCGAAGTAACGCGCGGCATCGCGTTCCGAAATCGGCTGCGGCTTGCCGCTCGATCCCAGGAAGCCGGTAACCTTGGGCGTGTTCTTGACGAGGTGATACACGTCGTCGTTCATCGCCAGCTTGGCCAGGACATAGCCGGGCATCGTCTTGCGTTCGACCTGCACCTTCTTGCCGCGCTTGACCTCGGTCACCGTCTCGGACGGGACTTCCACCGCCTCGACGAGCTGCTCGAGCCCCATACGTTCGGCCTCGGCAAGGATCGCTTCCTTCACCTTGTTCTCGAAGCCGGAATAAGCGTGGATGATGTACCAGCGGGCCATATGTCTCTCGAAACCGTGTCTTGTGCGGGATGGATCAGGCGAGCGACAGCAGGAACTGCACGATCTTGCCGAACAGCGTGTCGATGCCAAGGAAGAACAGCGCCAGGATGACCATCATGATCGCCACGAAGATGGCCGTCGTCACGGTTTCCTGGCGGGTCGGCCAGACGATCTTGCGCGCTTCCGACTGGACCTGGCGCATGAACTCGCCGGGATTGATCTTGGCCATCGTGCTGCCTCTTTTCGCCTTGGCTTGCCTGATTCGAATTCGTGTCTCTTCCGCCTAGGGGACATCGCCGCCCCGGCCAGTGTCCGGGAGGGGCTGCGATATTCTCCATGAGCGGGAGTAGCGGCCATTTAGGCGCAGCCGCGCGCGATGGCAAGGTCTTGCCGGGTTTCATGCGCTCATATCATGTTGCCGCGCCCCTTGCACCGCACGGCCCGCACTTGCGCGAAACGCGCGACGGGCCGCGCCGGGGCCGGGAACGATGGCCCGTGCGCTCCATTGCAGCAGTCCGTCCGGGTCGCATCGGACGCGAGCAATCGGAGTGCAAAGACATGAAAACCATCACCCCCTGGATCATCCCCCTTGCCGCCACGGCCGCCTTTGCCGGGGCTGGCATCGCGCAGGCAGCGCCGCCCAAGGACGGCGCTTCGGCCGATACCGGCGCAACCGTATCGTCCACCACCCGCAGCGGGGACCGGGACGTAACGGCAACCGGCTCGGCCAAGGCCAAGGGCGGCGTTTCCGCGGATTCGTCGGGCGTTACCGGCGCGGCGAGCGACCACACCAACGCGGGCGCGATGATGACCGGTCCCGATCGCGCCGCGACCGTGGGCGGAAACCCTGGCACGGCGCAAACGAGCGCGACGCCTTCGGACAGCCCGTCCGACAATCCCGATTCGCTGTAATCGCCGCACAGCACGGAAAAACAAGCGCGGGGGCGGGAACATCGTTTTCCGCCCCCGAACACGTGTGGGAACGGGGCCGGGACGCATTCCAGCGCCGATTCGCGCACGCCGGGCGCACATGGCCGAATGACGACCACACAATGACGGCAAATGCGGGAAAAATGGCAGGAGTGGCAGGATTCGAACCCGCGGCCCTCGGTTTTGGAGACCGATGCTCTACCAACTGAGCTACACTCCTGTGCGGAAGCGCCCTGTAGTGGGTTGACCGGCGAAGCACAAGCGCGACAAACAATTTCCCGCAATGCACGGGCCCGCCGACAACCAGATCATTCCGCCAGCGCTGCTGATGCGCGCCTATCAGGCGGGCATTTTCCCGATGTCCGACAGCCGGGACGACCCGGACGTTTTCTGGGTAGAGCCACGGCAGCGCGCGATCCTGCCGCTCGACGGGCTACACCTGTCGCGCTCGCTTGCAAAGACGCTGCGCCGCGGGCGCTTCAAGGTCACTTGCGACGCCGCTTTCGACGCGGTGATCGATGCCTGCGCGGCGCCGCGTTCGGACAGCGAAGACAGCTGGATCAGCGGGCGCATCGCCGGCAGCTATCGCGCACTTCACGAACTGGGCCATGCCCACTCGATCGAATGCTGGGAAGACGGCGAGCTTGCCGGTGGGCTGTATGGCGTGGGCTTCGCGCGCGTGTTCTGCGGCGAAAGCATGTTCAGCCGCACAAGCGATGCCAGCAAGGTCGCGCTTGCGTGGCTGGTTGCCGCGCTGCGCCGCGCCGGGGCCGAATTGCTCGACTGCCAGTTCCTTACGCCGCACCTGGCCTCATTGGGCGCGGTGGAAATCCCGCAGGCGCAATACCTTGAATTGCTTGCGCGCGCGCAGCGGCCCTATTCGGCGGACGGGGCGCCCGAAGGCGAAGTGGATGCGGTTCCGCTGCCCGACGCTTTTGCCGCCTTGCTTGCCGATGCGTCCGATGCGGGCTTCGCGTCCTCCCCCGGGAAGGTCATCGAACAGTCCTTGACCCAGACATCGTAGACCGGGTGTTCAACCACGTTGAGCGAAGGCGAGTTCTTGAACAGCCAGCCCGAGAACACCTTGTGCCAGGCCAGCTTGTCCTTGATCGTTGCCCGCTCTTCCACGAAGACCTGCACGAAGGCGCCTGTTTCGGGCGGGTCTTCCCACGGCTTCGTCCGCTCGCAGGTCGCCAGCTTCACGATGAGATTGCCGATCCGCGTCGATTCGCCGCTTTTCAGCTTGATGTCCTGCGTAAGGTTGTTGCGCTTGTTCAACACGCCAAGCGTGGCAACGCGGTCCTTTACCGGGGTGCCATAATCCTCGTCCGCCGCGGCAGCCGCGGCGCTGGGCGCAATCGCGGGTGCCGTCGCCTCTTCCGGCGGCGGCGGATTGTTCTGCCCCTTGTTCGTGCATCCGGCCGTCGCAGCCAGCGCCGTGCAGGCGAGCAGCGCCCCGGCCGGCCTTGAAAGCACGCGCATCAGCCCTCTGGCGACCAGGCTTCGTAATCGCCTGTTGCCGCGGCGCGCTTGCCGCCGCGCTCAAGCGCGCCTTGCGGGCGATAGGCGAGCGCGGTGCCCGTTGCGTTGGGCGTGTAGTCCACTTCCCAGATACGCGGCGGAGGAAGGTTGCTTTCGGGAACGGCCCCGTCTTCAAAGCTGCCGTGCAGCCAGCCATGCCATTCGGCGGGCACGTTGCTGGCATCGTTCGCGCCGGCGTAGATCACCCAGCGCCGCTCACGCCCGGCGAACGGATGCCCGGCCGGATACGGCTTTTTCGAGCGATAATATTTGTTGCCCGCAGCGTCCGTGCCGACCTGTTCGCCATGACGCGCGCTATCGAGCATTGTGCCGATGGTGGCGCCATTCCACCATGTGAAGATCTTGGAGAAGATGCCCATGGTCGCGCGCCTAGCGGAAACAGGGGGGGCGCGGCAAGGCGATTCGGGCAGGATCACCCCGGCAGCAGTCCATTTGATCGATCCGGCAGTCACGACTCCCGCCGTCATCCCCGTTACCAAGGGGCATTTCCGGCATCGTCTTCGCCTTCCCCGGCCCATTGTTCCGCTTCCTCGACCGAGGGAGCTTCGATCAGGGCGCGCGCGCTGTCGATCGGGTGGCCGGCGCGCAGCATTGCCGCAACCTGCTTCTGCCTTTTCGCCGGGTCGCCCACCGCATCGCCGAATGGCCCGAACCGGCGTTTTTTTGCGAGCGCCAGCGCGGCGCGGCGGCGTTCCCCCTCGCTGGCCTGCACGTCATCGCGAACGGCCTCTTCAATTCCGGCCGCGCGCAGCGCCTGGTCGATCCGCCGTGCCCCGTATCCGCGCCGCAGCAGCCCGGCGCGCTTTGCCTGCGCGAAGGCAACGTCGTCCACGTATCCGGCGTCCACCATGCGCGCCACGATGGCCTGCACGTCGGGCTCTCCCTCCCCGTCCCAGCCGCGTTCGCGCAGCTTGCGCGACAGATAGGCGGAAAGCTTGCCCGCGCTCGTCGCAAATCGCGCGACATAGGCGAGCGCAAGCTCGTCCAGCCGGGCGCGATCAAGCGGTCGCGCAGCGCGTTCGCGGCGCTTGCTGCGCGAATTGTGTCGGGGACGGTCATCCATCGCGCCACATTCGTGCCACAGTCACGACTAAATGAGAACGTCGCGGAGCCCACACCCTGAATGCAGGGGAGGGGATGGCGCTCCATCGAATGTTCACGCGGCGGCCCGCATCGGCGGTGCCATCGCACGGAAAAACGATAGAAATTCGGGGTTTCGCATGACTGTCACCGATGCCGTCGCCGACGGGACGACACTTGTACCCACTCCCAACGACGACCATCTCGCGCGCCGCTACGCGGATTTCGAGACCTTCGTCGAGGCGCTGGATTATGCGGCGCAGGGTACGCTGGGCTTCAATTTCCACGACGCGCGCGGCAATCTTTCGCTGGTCTATCCGTTTTCGCAGCTTCGCGAAGAGGCGGTGGCGGTTGCGCGCAAACTGGTCGCGCACGGCGTGAAACCGGGCGATCGGCTGGCCATTATCGCCGAAACGAAACCGCAGTTCGCGGCGCTGTTCTGCGGCGCGGTCTATGCCGGCGCCTGGCCCGTTCCGCTGCCCCTGCCGACCAGTTTCGGCGGCAAGGACAACTATATCGAACAGCTTGTGGTCCAGCTTTCGAGTTCCGACCCGGCGATCCTTTTCTTCCCCGGCGAACTGACCGAGATGGCCGGCGCCGCCGCCGCGCGGCAGGGGTGCGAAGGCGTGGCCTGGGACGGGTTCCTTGAAGGTGAGGCTCCCGAGGTCGATCTGCCCGAGGCCGATCCCGATGCGATCTGCTATTTGCAGTATTCCAGCGGATCGACCCGTTTCCCGCACGGCGTGGCGGTTACGCACCGTGCGCTGCTGGCGAACCTGGCCGGCCACTCGCACGGGATGGAAATCAGCACCGGCGATCGCTGCGTCAGTTGGCTGCCGCTCTATCACGACATGGGGCTTGTCGGCTGTTTCCTCTCGCCGATCGCCAACCAGGTTTCGGTCGATTACCTGAAGACAGAGGATTTCGCGCGCCGCCCGCTCGCCTGGCTGGACATGATCAGCCGCAACAAGGGCACGACGCTCTCTTACTCCCCCACCTTCGGCTACGATATCTGCGCACGGCGCATTTCCAGCCAGTCGAACGTGGCCGAACGCTTCGACCTGTCGCGCTGGCGCGTGGCGGGCAACGGCGCCGACATGATCCGGCCCGACGTGATGCAAAGCTTCGTCAACGCCTTTGCCGAGGCGGGGTTCAAGGCGGGCGCATTCCTGCCCAGCTATGGCCTTGCCGAAGCGACGCTGGCCGTCACCATCATGCCGCCGGGCGAAGGTATCCGCGTGGAACTGGTCGAGGAAGAGCGCCTTTCCGGCACCCCGCGCGACCTTTCGCGCCCCGCGCGCTATCGTGCGATCGTGAATTGCGGCAAGGCAATTCTCGGCATGGAAGTCGCCATCCTCGGCGAAAAGGGAGAGCCTTTGGCCGACCACCGGATCGGCAAGGTATGGTGCAAGGGCTCAAGCGTCATGCATTCCTACTTCCGCGATCCGGAATCGACCGATGCGTGCCTTGTCGATGGCTGGCTGGACACCGGCGACATGGGATACCTTGTAAACGGCTACCTGTTCATCGTCGGCCGCGCGAAGGACATGATCATCATCAACGGCAAGAACCACTGGCCGCAGGATATCGAATGGGCGGTTGAACAGCTTCCCGGCTTCAACCACGGCGATATCGCCGCCTTCGCGATGGAAACCGAAAACGGGGAGGAAACCGCAGCGGTGCTGGTCCATTGCCGCGTTTCCGACGAGGACAAGCGCGTGGAACTGCGCGAACAGATCCGCGACAAGGTCCGCTCCGTCACCGGCATGAACTGCGTGGTGGAACTGGTTCCGCCGCGCACGCTGCCGCGCACCAGTTCGGGCAAGCTCTCCCGCGCGAAGGCCAAGAAGCTGTATCTTTCGGGCGAGATCGAACCCTACAAGCTGGCTGCCTGAGGGCGGTTCCGGGGCCGAAGGGCGTCAGCCGGCGGCGTCAGCCCCGCCCGGCGCCTCTGCCGGGGATGCCCAATCCGCCGTCACCACGTCCTTGGGCGCCTTCCGGCTGCTTTCCGTTTCCGTCAGAACCGTCACGCCCTTTTCGCGCAGAGCCTTGGCGGCAGCGTCCACTTCATCCCCGTCGCGCCCCGTCAACTTGACGGGCGCCTGTACGCGCGTCGCGGCCCAGGCGATCAGGCCCAGCGCGTTCTGCCCCTGTTCGTCCACCTTGCCTTCGGCAAAGGTCACGCGCGGAAGGGCTGCCGCAGGCGGGCGCAGCGCCACCTGCCAATCGGGAGCGAGCCGGGCGACACGCGATTCGAGCACCGCATAGGTCGCCAGCGGCGTACCCGGCACCACCTGCGCGTTGACCACGATCTTGCGATGATCGCGATCGACCAGGATCTGGTCGGCCGGGACGCCCGAAACCAGCGACATCGCATCCACCAGCCGCTTGATCCGTGCGGCTTCGTCTTCCTGCTGCTTGGCGCGCGCCGCAGAAAGCTGCGCTTCTTCTGCGTCGGTCGCGCTGGTGCCAACGCGGAACTGGTCGATCGATACCTTGACCGGACGGCCCAGCAGGCGGGTCAGCGCGCGGTTGCTGGTGTCTTCCGCCCCCGAAAGCAGCTTGGGCGTCAAGATCGATGCGGTGACGTTGATCGGCTTCGAATCGAAATCGATATCCATCTGCGAAATCCGCGCGCGCGGATCGAACTCGTCCTTGATGAAGCCGTTGATCGTGCGCGTGGCGTTGGTTTCCCACGCGATCTGCAAAAGCGAGATCGTAAGCGGCACCGCCAACGCGACAAGGCTTACGACGATACCCGCCGACTGCCAAAGCGTCTGCCGCTCTGTCAGCAGCGAATGGAAGCCATAGATCCGTGCCATGATCGTCGCGGTCAATGCGATGGTCATCAGGTTGGTGACGAACAGCATCAGCGCACCGCTGAACACCGTCCAGTTCCACGTCGCCAGACCGAAGCCGACCACGGCCAGTGGCGGCATCAAGGCGGTAGCAATCGCGACGCCCACGATCGCGCCCTCGCGGCCGCGGATCATCGCGTAGGTGCCGGCAAGTGCCGAGAAGAACGCGATGGCAAGGTCGAACAGGTTGGGGCGCGTGCGCGCGGCGATTTCGGGCGTAACCGTCTGCAGTGGCGACATCAGGACGATAAGCGCGCAGAACAGGATAGCGGCGCCGGTGCCCAGCCCCAGCGTGCGGGCCGCCCGCCTGAGCCAGTGAACATCGCCCGTGGCCAGCGCGAAGCCCGCGGCGATGATCGGCCCCATCAGCGGCGAGATGAGCATGGCGCCGATGACCACGGCCGGCGAGGACAGCAACAGGCCAAGGATGGCGATGCCGCCCGACATGAGCAGCATGAACACGTACCGGCCCGAGAACTGGCCTTCGTCCTGCACTTTGGACAGCACGGCAAGCTGATCGACCGACGCGACAAGTTCGCGCCGCCGCCAGCGCCGCATCGGCCCCAGCACCGGCGCGAGCAGGCGCATGCGCGGATTGAAGGCGCTTTCGCGCTTCGCGCCGGGCGCGGTTCCGGCCTCTGCGGCAGTGGACGGTGTCTGCGAATTCATATCCGGCCGCATTTATTGCCTGCCGCAATCGCGCGCAAGCAAAGCTCTATACGGAACGGATGGATATGAAACGGATGGCAAGGGTGCAGGAACGATCCCGCGCCTCAACCCGCCAGCAGCGGCCAGAGCGCGATCAGCAGGCCGACGATGCTGACCAGGAATACAAGCGTGCGCACCTTGGGCACACCGGCCCAGTAAAGCGGCAGGTAAACCGCCCGCGCGCCCAGCCAGATCCAGCCGCCCAGCGCGGTCGTGCCACTCGTCCGCCCCGCAACCACCACGCCAAGAAGCGCGATGATCGCGATAGGCAGCGTTTCCAGATAATTGTCGCGCGCGCGTTCCAGCCGGCCGGCAATCGGGTTGAGCGGCGGCAGGCTGGCGGTTTCATCGCGCGCGCCGGTGTTCCAGTCGACGCCGTATTGCTTCGTCTTGAAGTGGATCGCGGTGAAGATGTGGACCAGAAGCAGGACGGCGGCCCAGCCCAGGATCATGATTTCAGGATGCATGGCGCGGCTTCTCTCCCAATGTGGTTTTTATCCAGCCTGACCGTGACGCACGCCAATGTCCAGCGGGATCGGCGCCTGTCGCCGGGCGGACGGGCTATGCCGCTGGTCGACCCGTCCCTTGAATGCCGTGTCTTACAATCATAATACAGCTTGTCAGGAGACGCGCGCATCTCCACATTGAAGACGACCGACCTACACGCCGGGGACTATCCGATGGCCAGCAGTACCGAAACGCAGACCGAAGCCAAGCTTGACCTGACACCGCCCGATCCGGTGCCGGCTGTCGCGCCGACGAAAGCGGCGGGCCTTGTGCCTGTATCGGATGAGACAAAGTCCAAGCTGGAAGCGAAGGTCGAATCCTTCGTTGCCGACCTTGTCTCGCAGGATGCAGCAAGCCCCGAATTCGGCAAGCGGGTGGACCAGCTTACCAACATGGGCCGCAAGGAAATCGTCGCTGCCGCGTCGATGTCCAACCGCTTCCTGGACCGGCCGATCCGGGCGATGGACAAGGACACCGGCGTCGGCACCGACCTGGCCGAACTGCGCCGCACGGTGGAAGACCTCGATCCCGGCCGGCAAGGCAATCTTTCCTCGGGCCGCAAGTTCCTGGGCATCATTCCCCTGGGCAACCGCATCAAGCGCTATTTCGACGGCTATACGTCGGCGCAGGGGCACATCAAGGCGATCCTCGACCGGCTTTCGTCGGGCAAGGACGAACTGCTGATGGACAATGCCGCAATCGACGTGGAACGCCAGAAGCTGTGGGAAGCGATGGGCAACCTGGAACAGATGATCCACATCTCCAAGGTGCTCGACCAGCGGCTGGAGGACGCCGCCGCCGACCTTGACCACACCGATCCCGCAAAGGCCAAGGCGGTGCGCGAAAGCGCGCTGTTCTATACCCGCCAGCGCACGCAGGACCTGCTGACGCAGATGGCGGTGACGGTGCAGGGCTATCTCGCGCTCGACCTGGTGAAGAAGAACAACGTCGAACTGGTAAAGGGCGTGGACCGCGCCAGCACGACCACGGTGGCCGCATTGCGCACCGCCGTGACGGTGGCCCAGGCGATGACCAACCAGCGGCTGGTGCTGCAACAGATCACCGCGCTCAACACCACGACATCGGACATCATCGATTCGACCGGCAAGCTGCTGAAGGAACAGACCGGCAAGATCCACGAACAGGCCGCGTCGAGCACGATCCCGCTCGAAACGCTGCAGCGCGCATTCCAGAACATCTACGATACAATGGACAACATCGACACGTTCAAGATGAAGGCGCTCGATTCGATGAAGCAGACGGTCGACACGCTTTCTGGCGAAGTCGAAAAGTCGCGCGGATATATCGCGCGGGCCGAAGGGGCGGCGCAGGCAAAGCAGCTTGCCGGCAGCGAAGCGCCCTCGTTGCTGAGCCTGGAGGGCTGACTGACCCGCGATGGCCGGAGAAGCACAGCAGCACCAGCAGATCATGGCCGCCGCCGGCCAGTCGCTCGCGCGCAATCGCGCGGGCGGCCGCCGCTCTATCGGCAGGCGCTCGGCCGAACTGAAACACCGCCATTTCGCCCGCAAGCTGACTCGCATCGCGATGGCGATCGGGGCGATCCTGCTTGCCGCGATGATCGCGGGCATGGTGATAGACGGCATCGGCTTCACCGGCATCGTGGTGACGTTCTTCGCGGTCGTCTTCGCGACGGTGTTCTTCGGCCGCTATCCCCGCATGAAAGTGCCCGACCTGTCAAAGCTCAACACCGGCGATGTGCGCTCCATGGTCGGGCGAACCGAACTGTGGCTGGAGGCGCAGCGCCCTGCCCTTCCCGCGCCTGCGGTGCAACTGGTCGACCAGATCGGCGTGCAGCTTGACGGGCTGGGCGTGCAGCTTGAAGGCATAGACCCCGCCGAACCCGCCGCGCAGGAAGTGCGCAAGCTGGTGGGTGAACATTTGCCCGGCATGGTCGAATCCTATCGCCGCATCCCCGCGCACTTGCGCAAGGAGGAACGCGGCGGGCGCACCGCCGACCAGCAGCTGGCCGACGGGCTGGGCAAGATCAGCCGCGAGATTGACGACGTGACCCGCAGGCTGGCGGCGGGCGACCTGGACGCGCTGGCCGTTCAGGGCCGTTATCTCGATTACAAATATGGCAACGGGCTGAACGAAAGCGACGGCGCGGGCGCGGTCCTGCCCGCACCGGGAGAGAACGCCTGATGCGCGTTGCAATCCCCCATTCGCTTCCGCGCGAAGAGGTGCGCCGCCGCCTTCACGAACGCGCCCACGAAATCACGGGCTTCATCCCCGGCGGCATCGCGGAAGTCGCCACGGACTGGCCGGGTGACGACCGGATGCACATGGCGCTATCCGCGCTGGGACAGACGGTGGATGCGCAGGTCGATATAGAGGACACGGCGATGGTTGTGACCATCGACCTTCCGCCCTCGCTCTCGTTCGTGCGCGGCATGGTGGAAAGCACCGTGCGCGAAAAGGGCACCAAGCTGCTGAAATAGCGGTCAGAGATCCCGGCGTTCCAGTTCAAGGAACTCGCGCGGCAATCGCAGGGTCCGCGCCACAAGCCGCGTTTCCATAAGCAGGAACACAAGCGCCGCCATCAGCAGGCCGACGGCAATGAAAAAGCTGATGCCGATCGGAAGGTCGAACCGCATGCCCTCCAGTTCGCCGATGAACAGCGCGCCCACCGTGACGCCCACGGCAAGGCCGCTCATCACCAGCATCAGCAGCGCGCGCCCGATAAGCTGGATGCGCCGGTCGATATAGCGGATCTCGACCACGACCGCGTCGTGCTCCGCTCCTTGCGTTTCGCCATGCAGCTTTTTCAGGTTGCGCGAACGATCGACGATACGGCCCAGCCGGGTCGTCAGGATGTTCATGATATTGCCGATGGCGACCAGCATGAACACGGGCGCCAGCGCCAGTTGGATGGTATGTGCGATCACCGTTGCCCTTCCCCTTGAACCGCCACGTCCTTAGCCCCGATGCGAAACCGACTGGAAGGCCCGAATTGGCGATAACTATCGGGATCGCCGCCAGCCAAACGGCGCCCGTGGCGCGATCCGGAATTTGCGCTGCCCCGGATCAGCCGGGACGGACGATCACGCACTGCGCATCGTCCTCGAACTCAAGCGCCTCTATCGACGATGCACTGGCGCACTCGCCTGGCCACACGCGTTCGCCATGAAGCCGCACCGTCCCCGCCAGCGGGAGCACCAGCATCGGCGTATCGTATTCGGCCAGCAGCGCATCATCGGGTTCGCCGTCAAGCCGATGCGCGATGAAATGCGCCGCGCGCACCAGTTCTTCCGTCCCGTGCGCCCCCACATGGTGGCGCAGCGCGGGATCGTGCGGGGCACCGCGCGCCACAGCGATGCCCCGGTCCAGGTGGAGTTCGCGCGGTCGGCCATAATCGTAAAGGCGATAGGTGACATCGCTGTTCTGCTGGATTTCCACCAGCGAAAGGCCGCTGCCGATCGCATGGACGGTTCCCGCCGGAATATAGAAGAAATCACCCGCGCGCGCCGGATGCCACGCCAACAGGCCTTCGATCGAACCGTCGAGCGCGGCGGCCCGCATCGTTCCGGCATCGACCGGTTCGCGAAAGCCGATGGCGACGCTGGCGCCGGGCTCCGCATCGAGGATCAGCCAGCACTCCTCCTTGCCGGTCCGCGCATCTCCATCCACGCCGGAATCGCCGGGGTGGACCTGAACCGAGAGCTTTTCGGACGTGAAAATGTATTTGACCAGCAGGCCGGGCAGGTCTTCCGGGGGTTCGAACCAGATTTCACCGATGCGCTTGCCCGCTGGTGCTTCGAAGGGTGCGGGAAGGCTGTCGCGCCCCCAGACCTTCTCTACCTCGCGAATCGGAAGAACGCTCATTGCCGCGACGCTCCGGACAGCTTGCCCACGTCCTGCGCCCCTTCTGGCGTGCAGACCAGCACCTCATCTCCATCGACGACCACGATCAGGTTTGAAGCACCGATCACGGAAACACGCGGACCGTCGCTTTGCACCAGCACGTTGCTGCAATCGCGCAGTTCGGCGCGCCCCGCGATCGAATTGCCCGATCCGTCCTTTTCCAGAGCTTCGTGCAGCGCCTGCCAGTTGCCGATATCGGACCAGCCCATCGATGCGGGAACAACCGCCGCCTTCGCGGTATTTTCCATCACCGCGTAATCCACGGATTCGGATTGGATGGCGGCAAATGCTTGCGCGTCAGGATGGAACCGGCCCCCTTCCGCGTGTCCGGCCCTGACCGCACGGGCTACGGTTTCGGCGAGCGCCGGGCGATGGGCGGCCAGTTCTTCAAGGAACGTTCCGGCGCGAAAGGCGAACAGACCGCCGTTCCAGAAATATCCACCGTCATCCAGAAAGGCCTGCGCGCGCGCGCGATCGGGCTTTTCCACGAAGCGATCCACGCGCCATCCCGAAGCGACGCCGATCGCTTCGCCGCGCCTGATATAGCCAAAGCCGGTTTCGGGACCGGTCGGCGTTATTCCGAAGGTCACCAGCCAGCCCCGGGCGGCAAGATCGGCGGCCTTTCGGGCGGTTTCGCGGAACGTATCGACATCGGCGATGTAATGGTCACTGGGGCAGACAAGCATGATCGCGTCTGCGGGCAGGCGCAGCGCGGCCAGCGCGATTGCGGCGGCGGTGTTCTTGCCTTCCGGTTCCACGATTGTGCCGGCGCCCTTGCAGCCGTTCAATTGCGCTTCGACAAGGTCGAGATGCGCGGCCCCCGTCACCACCACCGGCGGCGCAAAACCGGCCGCCGCATCGCACCGCGCAAGCGTGGCCTCGAACAATGTCGATTCGCCGACGAGCGGGAGGAACGGCTTGGGCCGGGTCTTGCGCGAACGCGGCCACAGGCGCGTGCCGCTGCCTCCGCAAAGGATGACCGGGACAATCGGGACAGGTGCTGCTGAATCGTTCACGCCGAGTCGTTAGCACAGCGTTCTTGCCAAATCATCGCGACCTGAAGTCTACCCGGTAACCATAGCGGGCTACTACCGGTGTGCCATCGCTGCGCCTTGCAGGGTTGAACCGGATCTTGCGGATCACCAGCGGGCAAACCAGCGCCGTGGTCGCGGCATCCACGTCGCTGCGCGCTACAGAGCAATCGCACGCGCGGCCATCGACCGTAACGGTAAAATATACCGTCACCGACCCACCCGAGCGTGTCTGGCGCCCGCCGGGAGGTGTGGGAAAGTCGCTCGCCTCATTCAGTTCGCCCGAACGGATCGACGGACGCACCGCGATGGTTCCCCCTGCCCCGTTGCCCTGGCCGCCGCTGCCGGTTCCCTGCCCGTCGCCACCGCCACCGGTGCCTTCCCCCGACCTTGCGGCGCCCGACTTCCTTTCGTCTCCGGTCGAAGAGACGGGCGCCGCGGACATCTTCGGGATCGGAATACGGGCCTTGGGCGCCGAAACGGCCTTGGCCCGCGCGGTGGGCGCTGCCTGCGCGGCCTTGCCTTCGGGCTCTTGCGCGGTCGTCGAAGGGGCGGGTGGCGGCGGAGGAGGCGGCGTAAGCGGCACGTCATAAGTGCGCACGGACCGGTCGAGGCCAGCCTTTTCCAGCACCGCGGGCACGCCTCCCAGCCCGTGAATGATCGCCACGACAAGCCCGGCGTGAATCAGCGCGATCACGCCCAGAATCGCAAGCCTTGTCCGGGGTTCAAGGCGCGGCGCGTCGGTAAAGCGCCTTACGTCTTTCGTCTTTCTTTCAAGCATACCGTTCAATCGGGCCAACGCTCCTGCAGCTTACCCTATTGCCGCGTTAATCGCGGCGGGTCATGTCCCATTTGCGGCGAAGGCGGTTTGTGCCGATACATCCATAGTGTATTGTTTCCGCGCCGCCGATGTGGGAACGCGCGGGGACTCGGCGGAGTCCGGCACTTTTGCCGGACGGGGATCGGAAATGCGTATACTAGTTGTCGAAGACGAGCCCTTGCTCGCAATGCTGCTTGAAGAAAACATAAGCGAACTCGGTTACGAGTCCGCCGGTTCCGCCGCGACCGTCGAACAGGCGATGGGGTTGCTCGATTCGGGCGGCTTCGACGCGGCGCTGCTCGATTTCAGCCTGTCGGACGATACGACATCTGCCCCGGTGGCCGAAAGGCTGAAGCGCGAAGGCAAGCCGTTCTGCTACCTTTCGGGCCATTCGTCGCTGACGCTGGAGGACAGCGTTCCGCAAGCCCCCCTGCTGACCAAGCCGGTCAGCCTTTCCGCACTGCGCGGCGCACTCGATTCGATGGCGCGCCCGGCGGCCTGAATCGGCTCGTCTATTCGCCCCTGCTCTCAAGCACACTGTCGGACCGAAGCAGGCTGTAAAGCCTGACGCCGTGCGCCCGCGCCTGCTCTGCCGCAAGCGTGGACGCGGCCGAAATCGTTGCCAGCACCGGACAACCGGCAATCACGGTCTTCTGCACAAGCTCGAACGAACAGCGCGCGCTGAGCAGAATAAACCCTTCCGCCGGGGAAATTCCGCGAATGGCGAGATGCCCGATCAGCTTGTCCAGCGCGTTGTGCCGGCCCACATCCTCTCGCACCGCCACGATCCGCCCTTGCCCGTCACAAAACGCAGCGGCGTGCGCAGCCCCCGTCGTCCGGCCGAGGGGCTGGCGGTCGCGCAGCGCCCCGGCGGCGGCGAACAGGGCCGCTTCGGACACGTCCAGCCGCGCGGTCACCGGCGCAAGCGGCCGCAAAACCTGCTCCAGGCTTTCGATCCCGCACAATCCGCAGCTGCCTTCCGAAAGACGCAGCCGTGCGCGCTCCAGCAGCGGCGCCGCATTGCCGGCCGATACCGTTACGCGCAGCATCCAGCCGCCGTCGGCAACCGGTTGCGCATCGGTTGAAAGCAGTTCGGCCGGGTCCGCAATGATCTGCTCGGACAGCAGGAAACCGGCCGCATAGTCGGCAAGGTCAGTCGGCGTGGCCATCATAACGGCGTAACCGATACCGTTGATCTCTATGGCGACCGGCGCTTCCTCTATCAGCGGCCGGTCGATGTCATGGGGCGGACGGGCGTCCGCAAAATGCTCGCGAAAGCGGGCATTCTCCCAGCCTTTATCCGGCATCGGCACCCTGCGTGGCCGCCACCCGTTCCATCGCCGCCCGCGCCCGTTCCGACAGGCCGTCAAACCCCGTCGCTATCAGCTGTTCGCGCATGGCGGGCGTCCAGAAGCTGACGATGTGATCCGCCGTCGCGGCAACCGGATCGTCCTCATGCCCAAGGTTCGCGGCGATCTGGTTGGCCATCCGGGCCAGCCGCTCGGGCGTGGTCGCGCTCATTCGGCGGGCTCCATCTCGCCCTCGCCGGCGATGCGGCGCGAATGGCGGGCCTGCGCGGCATAGTCTTCCTGCCAGTCGCTCGGCCCGTTGGACGGGGTGACCTGCACCGCGGTCACCTTGTATTCGGGGCAATTGGTCGCCCAGTCGGAATAGTCGGTGGTCACGACATTGGCCTGCGTCGCGGGGTGGTGGAACGTGGTATAGACCACGCCCGGCGCCACCCGATCCGTCACCAGCGCGCGCAAGGTCGTTTCGCCGGACCGGCTGGCAAGGCGCACCATATCGCCCGACCGCAGGCCCCGGTTCTCCGCATCCGATGGGTGGATTTCCAGCACGTCTTCCTCATGCCAGACAGAGTTCGCGGTGCGCCGCGTCTGCGCGCCGACATTATATTGGCTCAAGATGCGGCCGGTGGTCAGCAGCAGCGGGAATCGCGGGCCGGTGCGCTCATCCGTGGGGACATAGTCCGCAACCACGAAGCGTCCCTTGCCGCGCACGAATCCGTCAACGTGCATGATCGGAGAGCCGTCGGGATGCGCTTCGTTGACCGGCCATTGCAGCGACCCTTCGGCCTCCAGCCGTTCCCACGTAACGCCCGCGAAGGTGGGCGTAAGCCGGGCGATCTCTGCCAGCACTTGCGCGGGGTGCGTGTAATTCCACGACAGCCCCAGCGCGCGGGCGAGTTCCTGGGTCACTTCCCAGTCCTCATACCCGTTAGCCGGCTCCATCACTTTCCGCACCGGCTGGATGCGGCGTTCGGCATTGGTGAAGGTGCCGTTCTTTTCAAGGAATGTGGAGCCGGGCAGGAACACGTGCGCGTAATTCGCCGTTTCGTTCAGGAACAGGTCGTGCACGATCACGCATTCCATCGCGGCGAGCCCCGCCGCAACGTGATGCGTATCGGGATCGGATTGCAGGATGTCCTCACCCTGGATGTAGATCGCCTTGAACTGCCCGTCGGTCGCGGCATCGAGCATGTTGTTGATGCGCATGCCCGGTTCCGGGTCTATCGCAACGCCCCAGTCATCCTCGAACAGCTTGCGCGAGGCGGCGTCCGACACGTGGCGATAACCGGAAAGCTCGTGCGGGAAGCTGCCCATGTCGCAGGCGCCCTGCACGTTGTTCTGGCCACGTAGCGGGTTCACCCCCACACCCTCGCGCCCGATGTTGCCGGTTGCCATCGCCAGGTTGGCGATCGCCATCACGGTAGAGGAGCCCTGCGAATGCTCGGTCACGCCAAGGCCATAGTAGATCGCGCCGTTCCCGCCCGTTGCATAAAGACGCGCGGCACCGCGCAATTCTTCGGCCGGAACGCCGGTGACGGGTTCGAGGAATTCGGGGCTGTTGCGCTCCTGCCCCACGAATTCGGCCCACTCGCGGTATTCGTCCCAGTCGCAGCGTTCGCGGATGAAATCCTCGTTCGCCAGCCCTTCGGTCGCGATCACGTGCGCCATCGCGGTCAACACCGCAACATTGGTGCCGGGGCGCAACGGCAGGTGATAGTCGGCCGAGACGTGCGGACTGCGCACAAGGTCGATGCGGCGCGGATCGATCACGATCAGCTTCGCGCCCTTGCGCAGCCGCTGCTTCATGCGGCTGCCGAACACCGGGTGCGCGTCCGTCGGGTTGGCGCCGATCACCAGGATCACGTCGGATTGCTCAACACTGTCGAAGTCCTGCGTGCCCGCGCTGGTGCCGAAGGTGGTCTTCAATCCGTATCCCGTGGGCGAGTGGCAAACGCGCGCGCAGGTATCGACGTTGTTGTTGCCGAACCCCGCGCGGACCAGCTTCTGCACAAGGAACGTCTCTTCATTGGTGCAGCGGCTGGACGTGATGCCGCCCAGCGCGTTGCGCCCGTATTTCGCGGAAATGCGCCGAATTTCGCTTGCGGCGTGGGCCAGCGCCTCGTCCCACGAAACCTCGCGCCACGGCTGGTCGATGCTCTCGCGGATCATCGGCGTGGTGATGCGGTCCTTGTGGTTGGCATAGCCCCAGGCGAAGCGGCCCTTCACGCACGAATGGCCGTGGTTGGCCTTGCCATCCTTCCACGGCACCATGCGCACAAGCTGCTCGCCCTTCATTTCGGCGCGGAAGGTGCAGCCCACCCCGCAATAGGCGCAGGTGGTGACGACGGAGCGTTCGGGCTTGCCCATTGCCTTGACCGACTTTTCCATCAGTGCGCTGGTCGGGCAGGCCTGCACGCAGGCGCCGCAGGAAACGCATTCGGACGACAGGAAATTGTCCGACGCCAGGCCCGCGCTGATCTGCGAAGCGAAGCCGCGCCCTTCCATCGTCAGCGCGAACGTGCCCTGCACTTCATCGCAGGCACGCACGCAGCGCGAACAGGCGATGCACTTGTCGGGCGCGAACAGGAAATAGGGGTTGGTCAGGTCCGGCGCCGTGCCGAGGTGGTTCGCGCCTTCATAGCCATAGCGCACGTCGCGCAGGCCCACGGCGGCGGCCATGTCCTGCAATTCGCAATCGTTGTTGGCGCTGCATGTCAGGCAGTCGAGCGGGTGATCGGAAATGTAGAGTTCCATCACCCCGCGCCGCAGCCTGGCGAGCTTCGGAGTCTGGGTGTGGACGACCATGCCTTCGGTCACGGGCGTGGTGCAGCTTGCGGGCGTGCCCTTCATCCCGTCGATCTCGACCAGGCACAGGCGGCACGATCCGAACTGCTTCAGATTGTCCGTCGCACACAGCTTCGGGATCTCGCCTCCCGTCACCGCAGCGGCGCGCATTACCGTGGTGCCCGCGGGGACGGTAACCTCGCGGCCATCGATTGTGCAGGTGACCGATTGGTCGGCAAGGACTTCGGGCGTTCCGAAGTCAGGCTGGCGTTCATAGCCCATGGGAGCGCTCCCCAGGATTGGCCTGCGCGGCCTTCAGGTCCGCCGGCGTATTGATATTAGCAGGTTTCGTCGAAAGGCGCACACCGCGCGCGCCGATCGCTTCGGCAAAGGCCAGCATCGAGTGCCGCCCCTCACCCTCAAGCAGCGCGTCGAGCGTGGCCGAGGCGCTGGCGGGCCACAGGCCGATCACCGGCTGGCCATCCGCATAGGCGGGCGCGGGCTGGAGTTCAGCCACCAGCCCCGCCCCCAGCCCGACCGAATCGACCGAACAGGTGAGCACCGCCCAATAGCCCGCGTCGGCTGCATGATGGAGCGCGGCGGCAACCCCGCCCAGCGGCCCCATCCCGGCATGCGGCCAGTCGGGCAGCGTCGGCGCGGGCGCGGTTTCGCGCCCGACCACGACCACCGCATCGCATTGCGCTTCAAGCGTCTCGACCGCGCGGGACAGCAAGGTTCGTCCGCCGATCTCGGCCAGCGCCTTGTCGCTGCCGAAGCGCGTGGAAGCCCCGCCCGCAAGGACCGCACCAAGGATCATGTCGCGCCAAAGTCCTCGGGCCAGTGCTTCAGCGCGCTCATCACCGGATAGGGCGTGAAGCCGCCCAGCGCGCAGAGCGATCCGAACTTCATCGTTTCGCACAGGTCGGTCAGAAGCGCGATTTCCTCTGCCGGATCGCGGCCCTGTTTCGGCATGTTGTGCATCTGCGGCATCCGCTCGATCGTCTCCAGCTGGCGCCCCGCGCCGCTGCGGATACGGTCGATCACTTCCATTCCACGCACCGCGCCAAGACGGCAGGGCGTGCACTTGCCGCAGCTTTCCGCCGCGCAGAATTCCATCGCGAACCGCGCCTGCGCGGCCATGTCCACCGTATCGTCAAAAACCACGATGCCAGCATGGCCGATCAGTCCGTCGGCAGCGGCAAAGGCTTCGTAATCGAACGGCAGGTGAAAATCCGATGGCGGGTGATACGCGCCCAGCGGCCCGCCAACCTGAACCGCGCGCACCGGACGGCCGCTGGCCGTGCCGCCGCCGATATCGTTCACCAGTTCGCCCAGCGTGATGCCGAAGCCCACTTCGAACAGCCCGCCGTGCTTCACATTGCCCGCAATCTGGATCGGCATCGTGCCCCTGGAACGCCCGAAGCCGACCTCGGCATAGCCATCGGCCCCGTTGGCGAGGATCCAGGGCACGGCAGCCAGCGTCAGCACGTTGTTGACCACGGTGGGCTTGCCGAACAGCCCCTCTATCGCGGGGAGCGGCGGCTTGGCGCGCACTTCGCCGCGCTTGCCTTCAAGCGAGTTCAGCAGCGAGGTTTCCTCGCCGCAGACATAGGCGCCCGCGCCCACCCGCACTTCCAGTTCGAACGGCGCGACGATCTCCGCACTGGCGGCAATGGCGGCCTGCATCTTCGCGATCGCGTGCGGATATTCGCTGCGAATGTAGACATAGCCGCGCTGCGCCCCCACCGCTTCGGCGGCGATCGCCATGCCTTCGATCAGCATGAAGGGATCGCCCTCCATCACCATGCGGTCCGCGAACGTGCCAGAATCACCCTCGTCCGCATTGCAGACGATGTATTTTTCGCCGCCGGCAGCCCCGGCGACGGTCTTCCACTTGATGCCGGCCGGAAAGCCCGCGCCGCCGCGCCCGCGCAGCCCCGACGCGGTTACCGTTTCGACAATCGCCTCCGGCCCGATCTCGCGCGCCTTGCGCAGGCCGTCCCAGCCGCCTGTGGCGGCGTAGTCATCAAGGTTGAGCGGCCGGGTTTTCCCCGCCCGCGCGAACGTGAAACGCTGCTGGCGCATGATGAACGGGTGCGCGGCAACGGGGCCGATACATTTCGCGTCAAGGCCGCCGTCAAGGATCGCCTGCACGTCGCCCGGCCCGACCGGTCCCCAGCCGATGCCGCCCACTTCCACCAGCGGTTCGAGCCAGTGCATGCCCCAGCTCGAAACACGCTCCACAGTGGCGCCCGCCGCCGTAAAGGCCGCGGCCACCGCATCGGCTCCGCACGCGAGCGCCAGCGCGTCGTCGCTGATCCGCACCGTCGTCACTTCGTCTGCTCCACAAGTTCGGAAAGCGTTGTGGGGTCGAGCCTCGCGTGAACCGTATCGCCGACCAGCGCGCTTGGGCCGGCGCTGCACAGGCCCAGGCAATAGACAGTGCCAAGCTGCGCACGCACCGATTCGTCCAGCGCGGCGACCAGTGCATCGACACCGCGAGCCTGGCACGCTTCCGCGCGGCACAATTTAACTTGCGGGCGCGGATCGGCATCTGTCGCGAAATCATGGTAGAAGCTGACCACGCCGTGCACTTCGGCGCGGCTGAGATTCAGCGCCGATGCAATCGCGCGAATCGCCTCTTCCGATATGTGTCCGAATGCGGCCTGCACATCGTGCAGGATCGGCAACAACGGGCCTTCCCGCCCGGCGTGCGCTGCGATTATGTCTTCAAGCCTCTCCATTGCGAGACATACTTACTCCGATGACGCTTTGTAAGCAACGCATACAAATATAATTGCGTCAGTGCGCGACGAGCCCGGCCAGCAGACGATGCGCGATTTCCGCCACGGTCTTGCGTCGCGAACCGTCCAACGCGTCCCAGCCAAGGAATGCCCGCGAAATGGGTTCTTCCCGCGTAAAGGCCGAAAGCGACGCGATCAGCATCAGTGCGCCGGCCCTGTCCTGCTCGCTGCCGGGTTCCCGCCTGCGCGCAATCGCGATCAGATCGGCGACAAGCCCGATGCCAGGCTGCCACAGTTCGTCGACCAGCAGGGTATAGCCCGGCCCCTGCTCGCTCATCTCGCGCAGAAGGAAATCGGTCGACAGGCGCTGTTCGGTATCGGCCGTGATCATGGCGACCAGCGCCGTGAGTATCTTTTCCAGCCAGTCGCGCGCCGCTTCGGGTGCCAAAGGGCCGGATGCCGCCTCTCTGGCAGCGCTGGTCAGTGGCAGCAGCTGGCGCCGGTGCTGTTCGACGATTTCCTGAGCGCAGGCGCGGTGCAGTCCGTCCTTGTTGCCGAAATGATAGGCGATCACCGGCAGCGTGACACCGGCTTCCGCTGCGATCATGCGGGTCGTGGCGCCGGCAAAGCCTTCGCGCGCGAAGCATCGCATTCCCGCAGCCAGAATGCGGTCTGCGGTGGTGCCCGAAGGCTCGGGCTTCACAACTGTCGAGGCGTCCATGCCCATCGCTATAGCGCGAACCCTGTTGCAGTAAAACCTATCGACTGATAACCCGGTCCAAAGTGGTCCGGGGAGGCTGGCATGGTGCGCCAGATTCGATCCGGGGCCAACGGGAGAACGGACTATATGACTCAGGCGACCGCTACCGCTCCGACCACGGCAGAGCGCACAGCCCACATCTTCACCTTCGACGATTTCATCCGCTTCTGGGCCGATGATCGCCCCGATCGCGTGGCGCTGGACGGTTTCGATGGCGTGCTTACCTACGCCGAACTGGCCGATACGACTGCCCGCGTCGCCGCAGGCCTGAAGGCGATGGGGATCACCAAGGGGGATCGCATCGCCTGGTTCGGCAAGAACAGCGTGCTTTACTTTACGGTATTCTTTGCGGCTGCCCGCGCGGGCGTGGTCATGGTTCCGGTCGGCTGGCGCCTTGCCCCGCCCGAAGCGGCGTGGATCGTCGAAAACGCGGAAGCCAAGGCCGTTTTCCTGGGTGACGGGTTCGATGCGATGCAGGAAACTTTCGGCAAGGTCGGAACCGTCCAGCGCTGCTTCACCGCGGACGAGGCCCGCAAATGGGTCGACGATTGCCAGCCCGGCGATTTCGAACCTGCGGCCGAAGAAGAAGCCGTGCTGCAACTCTACACCAGCGGCACCACCGGCAATCCGAAAGGCGCGGTGCTTTCCAACCGCAACCTGTTCGGCCTGCGCAAGCAGTCCATCGGGCAGGAACTGGCCTATATGCAGACCACCGACGACGAGGCGATCCTTGTCGCCATGCCCTGCGCGCATATCGGCGGCACCGGACTTGGCGTGATGGCGATCGCCGCGGGCCTGCCCGGCATCGTGCTGGCCGAATTCGAGCCGCGCGCGGTGTTCGACGCGGTGGAGCACAAGGGGATCACCCGTTTCTTCATCGTTCCCGCCGCGTTGCAGATGCTGCTGAACCATCCCGATTGCGGCAAGATCGACTACAGCCGCCTCAAATACATCCTCTACGGCGCGTCGCCGATTCCGCTTGAACTGCTGCGCGAATGCATCGCGATGTTCGATGCCGAATTCGTGCAGGCCTATGGCATGACCGAGACGACCGGCACGATCTGTTCGCTCCCGCCAGAAGACCACTCGGTGGAAGGGAACGAGCGGATGCGCTCTGCCGGCAAGCCGCTGCCGGGCGTGGAAGTGCGCATCGTCGATGCCGACGGCAACGCGCTCGGCCCGCGCGAGATCGGCGAGATCCAGACGCGTTCGTCCAACAACATGATCGGCTACTGGAAACTGCCCGAGGCGACCGCGAGCACGCTGTCGAACGACGGCTGGATTTCGACCGGCGATGCCGGATACGTGGACGAGGACGGCTATGTCTACATGCACGACCGCATGAAGGACATGATCATTACCGGCGGCGAGAACGTCTATCCCGCCCAGGTCGAAAGCGCGATTTACGGCCACCCCGACGTTCACGAAGTTGCGGTGATCGGCGTGCCTGACGACAAGTGGGGCGAAGCGGTAAAGGCCGTGGTCGTGCCCAAGCCGGGCCATACCGTCGATCCCGCCAGCGTAATCCAGTGGACGCGCGAAAAGCTGGCCGCGTTCAAGGTGCCCAAGACCGTGGACGTGATCGATGCCCTGCCGCGCAACCCCACCGGCAAAATCCTGCGCCGCGAACTGCGCGCGCCCTATTGGGAAGGCAAGGACCGGCAGGTAAACTGACCGGCCGGCCGGCGGTGGCCATGGACGAAACGCGCGGATCGGGGCAAAGCACCGGGCCGATGGCCTTGCAGCAACCGATCCGCGCGTGATTCGTCCCGCCCCGCTGATGGACCCGTGCGGCATAGAGCGCGCGCTGGTGCGCAGCGTGGACGTGCTGGTGCAGGACGCCGGTGGGCGCACGCTGCTGCAGTTCCGCGATGGTGCCGCGCGCACTTATCCGCTTGCCTGGAGCTTCTGGGGCGGCGCGGTGGACGATTGCGACGAAACGCTTGCCCATGCGGCAGCGCGCGAACTGGAGGAAGAACTGGGCGTATCCGTTCGGCCCGAAGAATTCGAACTTGCCGGCAGGCGCGTCGCGCGGTCGGGACGCACCGCACCGCTGTTCCGCCTCGTCCGTGCGCTCGCCTGGACAGACATAACCATACACGAAGGCGCAGGCGCGGGCTGGTTTCGCCGGGCGGAAATCCTCTCGCTGCCCGCGACGCCGAGCGTCGTCTTCCATGCACAGGAATCCCCGCGCCTGTTCGGCGATTAGGCGCCGTGAGGATAGAGTCCCCGCGGCCAAGGCGTGAATAGGGGCGATGCCGCTGCGCCGTTGCATCGTGATCGACGCGCAACGCCACCATCACGCCTTGGAAATGTTCAAGCGCCACACGGGCTTAACCAAAGCCCTATGAGTCAAGCTCATCGCGCTTTGGTATTACACGGCGTTGCTCCGATTCCTTCGCTTACCGCACGCCGTCGGTCCGCCGGATGAAGTCCGCCACGTTCGCGTGCAGTTCGGCCAGCACCTTCGGATTCACATAAACCATGTGGCCCGAACGGTAATACCGGTATTCGATGTTCTTCTGCAAAGCGGGCGACACCGGCAGGTGACGCAGTTCGAACTTGCCTTCGAAATAAGGGGTCGAAACGTCGAAATACCCGCCGTTGACCATCACCTTCAACGTGGGGTTCTGCTTCATCGCGGCGGCAAGGTCGGGCAGCACGTTGGGCAATGCGATCATGTCCCGCCCCGAACCTGGCGGGCGGTGGCGATAGTCCCAGCCCGAATAGACATCGATGCCCGCCTTGTAGGTCTTGCCCGCACCATAGTGCAGTGTCTGGCGGACATAGGTGTTGAGCGCGGCGACATAGGCCGAACTGATACCCGCGCTTTGCGGATCGTATTCGGCGACTTTGCTTAAAGGGTCGAGCGTCGGGCCGGTAAAGCGCGTGTCCAATGTGCCGGTGGTAAGACCGCTGCCAGCCAGCAATTCCTTCTGGAATGCGCCGTATTCGATGCGCAGGTTGGTCTTGATCAGATAGCTGACGGGAAGCCCCGTCAGGTCGTGCAGTTTCCGCGCCATCGCCTGCCTGTCCGCATCCGGCAAGTCGTTGCCCTGCATCAGCGCGGCGGCATATTCGGTAGTGGCAAAATGTTCGACCCGGGCCAGAAAGCCTTCCAGGTCGGCGGGCTTGTTCGGCAGCTTGTCATGATACCACGCGGTTGCGGCATATGTCGGCAGCGCGACGATATAGGGTTCGTCAATCGATGGATTGAGCTGCGGATCGTCCGGCATCGTATCCCAGTTGAGGATATTCGACAGCAGGATCGTGCCGTTAAGGTCGATGTCTTCCTGTTGCAGCGCCAGGGTCAGTCCCGCCGCGCGCATCGTGCCGTAGCTTTCACCGAAAAGGTATTTGGGGCTGTTCCACCGGTTATACTTCGAAAGGAACTGTCGGATGAACATCGCGAAGGCGTGGATATCCTGGTCCACGCCATAGAACGCCTTGTCCTTGTCTTTCCCCGCAATGCGCGAAAAGCCGGTTCCGGGTGCATCGACGAACACCACGTCCGACACGTCGAGCAGGCTCTGGTCGTTGCTGACGATGCTGTATGGCGCGGCGGGCGTGTGGGTGCCGTCGCTCACCACCACGCGCACCGGGCCGAAGGCGCCCATGTGCAGCCAGAGGGATGACGAACCCGGCCCGCCGTTGAAAACGAAGGTGATCGGCCGGCTGGCTGCAGGTACGCCGTCCCTGAAATAGGCGGCATAGAACATCGACGCTTCGGCCGGCGCCTCGTCCGCGTCCGCTTTGGCGTCCTTGCCCGTTACGGCGGCATCGTCCCAGCCCTTGGCGTGAACCACTAACGTGCCCGCCATCGCGGTATAGCCGATGCGCCGCCCGCCGATCGTTACGCTGCCGGCAGATCGCACTTCGTCCGGCGTGAACAGGCCCGCCTGCGCTTTTGCTTGCTGACCGCCATCGGCGGCATGCGCGGGCAACGAAGCCGCGGCAAGGCCCGCGGCGAACAGGACGGTAATGGATTTCATCTGCGCAAGGTTCCCCGGTTTGTCCGGCGTTAACTGCCGGTCCGGACCGAACAAATAAAGGGCGGGGCGGCTGTGTAAACCGCCCCGCCCCGCTGGAGAGCCTTCTGGGGCTGTCCCTTACCGGAACGTGGTCTTCAGCGTTGCACCCCATGTCCGGCTGTGGCCGGGGAAGCGCACCGCCGTGTTGGCGTTGGTCGCGGCCGATACCCAGTAGTATTCGTCCGTCAGGTTGCGCGCCCAGATCGAGAAGTCCCACTTCCCGTCAAGGTCGTGAACGCCGATACTGGCGTTGATCGTGCCGTAAGGCTTGAGGTTCAGCAGCGGATCGTTCTCGAGCGTGTTCTTCGCGCTTGACTGGTAATGCCCGTTGACGATTGCCCGGACGCCCAGCTTGTCGCTCACGGGCACGTCATAGCTGATCGTTGCCGCGCCCGAGAATTCGGGGCTGAGCGGGAAGGTCGCGCCGTCATAGCTCTTGGGCTGGCCCGCCGCGTCGATCCCGGTGAAGCCCTGGATCTCGGTCTTCAGCCATGTCGCGGCAAGAGAGACGTTGAGGTTGGGCGTAAGAAACCACGAAAGGTCGCCGTCGAGGCCATAGGCCCGCGACTTGGGCACGTTGTCGAGCCGCAGCAGCGTGGTGTAGATCGGGTCCGCGAAATAGACCGCCAGCTGCTTGTCGCGATAGTCGTAATAGAACCCTGTCAGGTTGAAGTTCAGCTTGCGGTCAAGCAGCCGCAGCTTGGTGCCCAGTTCATAGGACGTCAGTTCTTCCTGCCGCGCGGGCGCATCCTGCGTGGAGATGTTCGCGGCGTTCACCGGGGTAGAGCCCGATTTGTAGCCGCGGGAAACCGACGCGAAGAAGTGCGTATCCGGGTTCACTTCCCATCCCAGCGCGACGCGCCACGCCACGTTATCCTCGTCCAGCTTTGACTTGACGATGCCGAAGGTGCCCGTGGCCGGATCGAAGGTGTTGCACTGGTTGGTCCCGATCGGCGCCGTCACCACACCATAAACCTGGTAGAAGAACGCCCGGTTGAACAGGTTCACGTTGGGCTGCATCGACCCGTTGATATCGCGCGAACAGCCGGCGAAATCCTGCGTATCCTTGGTGTAGCGGATGCCGGTCGTCAGCGTCAGCGCCGGGGTAAGCGTCCAGTCGGAGCTTGCGAAGATGCTCTTCGTCTCGACGTTGAAGTTCGCCGTATCGCGATAGGTGCGGAACGATTGCAGCACGTCGGTAACGGTATAGCCTTCCGAATTGAACGGCGAGTTCAACAGGTCGAGCCCCAGGATCGTCGCGCGGATGGCGCCGACGTTGGCGTTCTGGCCCAGCAACGTCTGGTTGGTGTCCAGCACCTTGTCGTTGGCATAGTATCCGCCGATTACCCAGTCGGCCGGCCCGGTCTTGCCCTGGAAACGCATTTCCTGGGAGATCGAGTCAACATAGCCTTCGGCGTGCTGCACCAGGATCACATAGGGGGAGCCGGACCAGTCGAACGTGCCGTTGCGCTTTACCTTGTTATAGCCGGTGAGCGAAACGAACTGGATGTTGTCGGTCAGGTCGAACTGCATCAGCCCGCGGATGCCGATGTACCAATCGTTCTCGCGCAGCGGGTCGGAAATGCCCGCGCCGCGTCCGATGTCGGTCGAGCGCGACGAATAGGGAGCCCAGTCGGCGGTATCCTGGTTCCACGTGTCCTTGTGCGCGGCAATATATTCGGGCAGCCCCGCGGCGTTGAACATGGAAAACAGCGTTCCGTTCGCCGGATCGGTGTTGGGCGTAAAGCCGATGCCTTGCGCGGCCAGCGTGTCGGACTTGTTCTTCCAGCCGTTGATGCCGAGTTCCAGCTTCATTCGGTCGGTCGGGTGCGCGGTGATCGTCAGGCGCGCGCCATACTTGTGGACCTTGCCCAGCTTTTCGTCGCGGCTGGCGCTCTTCTGCCAACCTTCCCAGCTATCCTCGGTGCGCCACGCCAGGCGCGCGGCCAGCCCGTCACCCATCGGCACGTTGAGGAAGCCTTCGGTGTTCAGGGTCTGGAAGTTGCCGCCTTCCACCGTAAGCCCGGCGGAAAGGTCGTCCGTCGGCTTTGCGGTGATGAAATCGACAAGACCCGCCGTGGTGTTGCGGCCGTAGAGCGTGCCCTGCGGCCCCTTCAGCACCTCGACACGTTCAAGATCGAACACCGGGCCGGAATTCATGAACGGATAGGCCAGCGCCACTTCGTCGACATAGGTGCCGACCGTGGACGTGGAAGAAAGGTTGATCGTATTGAAGCCGATACCGCGCAGCGTATAGATCGGCACGCCCTGATACCCGCGCGAGACATTGAACGAAGGCACCACCGTCTGCAGGTCTTCGGTGGACGTGACGCGCAGATCCTTCAGCTTTTCGCCGCTGAACGCCTGGACCGATGCGGGCACATCCTCAAGCGACTGGGCACGCCTTTGCGCGGTAACGACGATAACGCCGTTTCCGGCCGCCGGCGCATCGGGCGTAGCGGCTTCGGCCGCCTGCGAATCGGGTGCCGTCTGCGCAAGCGCCGGTGCGGCGAACAGCGGCGTGGCAAGCATCGAAGCAGCAAGCAAGGAAGGCGCGATTCGCCTGGCAATCGACATGTTTCTCTCTCCCAAAAGCACAGTTGTTTGCCAGACAGTCTATCACCGGATAAAAAGTTATCAATCATGATAGTGAGGATGGGTTGTGACATTTTTGCACCATAGCGGGTCGGGCCGCTTGCTTTTCCCACCGCGAACCGGTCAAGTGCCGCGATGAAAGCCCCCGCACGCAAGTCCGCGGCCACGCGCCAGCCTCGCGAAAACAGCCGCGAGACGCTTCTGGACGCGACCAGCGCGCTGATGCGCGAACTGGATACGGTGGAGGTCGGCATTGTCGACATCGCCGCCCGCGCCGGGGTGAACCACGCGATGATCCGCTATTTCTTCGGCAGCAAGGAAGGGCTGATGTTCGCGCTTCTGGACCGCGACGTGGAAAAGCGAATTCGGCAGCTGGACCGGCTCTTCGCGCTAGACGTCACACCGACGGAGCGGATGCGTATCCACCTGCGCGGCATCATGGATACTTATTACGAGATTCCCTATCTCAACCGCCTGATCCAGCGCATGGTGCGCGAAGCGGACCCGGTGCGGGTGGAACACGTGGCGGAAGAATTGCTGAAACCGATCGCGCAGGCACAGCACCGAATTATCGAGGAAGGGGTGAAAGCCGGCGAATTTCGTCCGATCGATCCCAAGCTGTTCTATTTCAACACGATCGGCTCGGCCGACGGGCTTTATGCCAACCGCTTCACGCTTTCGGCCGTGTTCGGCGACGTTCCGCATTTCGATCCGCAGCTTCATGCCCGGTATCGCGATCAGACGGTAGACACGCTGATGCGGGGCTTGCTTGTCTGACCAAGCATGTTATCAGATCTGATAATTCGTATCACCCGATAACATAACCTGCCGGAGAACTGCCTCGTGAATCTCGAACTCGATGACGACCTGCGCCTGTTGGGAGAAAGCCTTTCGGGTTGGCTGGCACAGCATCTTCCGTTCGAGCGCCGCCGCGAGATGCGCGATGCCACAAGCCAGGCGGGCTTGTGGAACGAGATGAATGCCGCCCTGGGCCTTGCAGGCGCGGGCCTGCCCGAAAGCTGGGGCGGTTTCGGTCGCGGCTGCGAAGCGCACATGGTCGTGGCCGAAGCGTTGGGTGCCGCGCTGGCCCCCACACCCTATGTCGAAAGCGCGGTGCTTTCCGGCACGCTTCTGGAATCGCTGCAAGGGCAGGACGAACTGGGGGCACAGCTTGCCGCCGGACGGATCGTGATAACGGCCTGGGAAGAACCGCAGTCGCGCGGTGACGCGACATCGATCGGCACCGCCGCGCGGGCTGACGGCAACGGCTGGAAGATAAGCGGGCTGAAGCGCGCCGTGCGCTGGGCGGGCGAAGCCGATGCCCTGCTGGTGAGTGCGAGAACGGCTGACGGCCCGTCAATCTTCCGCGTCGCGCTCGATGCGCCGGGCATGGACCTGCGGGCCTATCGCCTGATCGACGATCATCCCGCATCCGACATAACGTTTTCTGACAGCCCGGCCACGCTTCTGGCAAGCGGCGCCGATGCTGCCGACGCGCTGTCGCGCGCGATCGACGCGGCCACCGCCGCTACCTGTGCGGAAGGTACCGGTCTGATGCGCACGCTTCTGGACGATACCATCGCCTATACGCGAGAGCGCAAGCAGTTCGGCCAGCCGCTGGCATCGTTCCAGGTCCTGCAGCACCGCATGGTGGACATGCGGATCGCGGTTGAGGAATCGAGTGCCGCCGCCTTGCTTGCGGCGCTGCGCGCCGACGATCCCGCCGCCGTTTCCGCCGCCAAGACCACCGTGGGCGAAGCGGTGCGCAAGATCGGCCAGGAAGCCGTGCAACTGCACGGGGCGATGGGGCTGACCGAGGAATTGCGCGTCGGGCATTATTTCCGCCGCACCACCGCGATCGAAAACCAGTTCGGCGACGCCGACCGCCACCTCGCACGTTATCGCGCGCTGAAGACCGCCTGACCGGCGCGCGCGCCCACGGCGGCCGCGGCTTCGGATTCGAGTGCGGCGCTAAACAGATATTAACCAAGCCGCAGCCATGATCCGGGCCGACGCCGCATGTTGGCGTTGCAGGCGAACGAGATGGCAACCAGAAGTTTCCTGAGAGGATTCACCGACCGTGCCGCCGCGCGGGGTGAAAGTGCGAAGCACTCCGACGATCACGCCGCCGTGATCGCGATGAGCGATAGCACGCGCCGACTGGAAGTGCTGGACGATTGCGAAAATGCAGACTTCGCCTGGCTTTGGGCCAGCGATCCCGAAGGCCGCCTGATCTATATCTCCCCCGGCGCCGCCGCCCGGCTGGATTGCGATGCAGAACAGATACTTGCCCGGCCGCTGGTGGATATATTCGAAGTCGCCACGGACAATCCCGGCGGCAGTTCGCAGCGGCCGCTGAAATTCCAGCTTACCGCGCGAAGCAAGATCAACAACCTGATCGTGCACGTCGCGCCGGGCGAAGGCGAGCGCACGCGCAAGTGGTGGTCCCTCTCCGGTCATCCCAAGGTCGATGCCGCCGGCACGTTCCTGGGCTATCGCGGAAGCGCCAAGGACGTAACCGTCGAATACGAGCGCAAGCTGCAGGATTCGCGGCTGGCCGAATACGATTCGCTGACGGGACTTGCCAACCGCCACCGCATGAACCGTCTGCTGGACGGCACGCTTGCCAGCTTCAAGGCCGCAAAGCGCAGTTGCGCGCTGCTGATGCTCGACCTCGACCGGTTCAAGCATGTCAACGACACGATGGGCCACCAGGCCGGTGACGACCTGCTGAAACAGGTTTCGGAACGGCTTTTGCGCATCATCGGCGATGCGGGCGAGGTCGGCCGCCTGGGCGGCGACGAGTTCCAGGTGATCCTGCCCGATCTCGACGATCGCGGCGCCCTGGGCGAACTGGCCGACAAGCTGATCCAGATGATCTCGCAGCCCTATCCCATTGGCGACAAGCGCGCGATCATCGGCACCTCCGTGGGCATCGCCATCGCCCCCTATGACGGGCTCGACCGCGATGGCCTGGTGCACAGCGCGGACCTTGCGCTTTATGCCGCCAAGAATTCGGGTCGCGGCCAGTTCCGTTTCTTTTCGCACGACCTGAAGGACGAAGCGGAAGAGCGCCAGCGGTTGATGGAAGACCTGCGCGAGGCGCTGGCGACCGACGCGCTGGAACTGCATTACCAGCCGGTCGTGCGGCTGGAAGACAACCTGGTGGTCGGCTTCGAGGGGCTGATGCGCTGGAATCACCCCGAACGCGGCTTCGTCAGCCCCGGCACCTTTATCCCGATGGCCGAGGAATCGAACCTCATCATCCAGCTGGGCGACTGGGCACTGCGCCGCGCCTGCCGCGATGCGGTGGCATGGCCGCAGACGGTGAAAGTGGCGGTGAACGTATCTGCCCTCCAGTTCGCGAACCCCGGCTTCCTCGATTCGGTAGCAGAGGCGCTGAAAAGCTCTGAACTGACGCCCGAACGGCTGGAGCTGGAGCTGACCGAAAGCGTGTTCATGGGCGACAACACGCTGGTCGACGAAACGTTCAAATCGCTGAAGGAACTGGGCGTAAAGCTGGCACTCGACGATTTCGGCACCGGCTATTCCTCGCTCAGCTATCTTCGCTCTGCCCCGTTCGACCGGATCAAGGTGGACAAGACGTTCGTCGATTCCTGTACCGCCAGGGACCAGAACAGCGCCAAGATCATCGCGGCGATCATCGGGCTTTCCAATGCGCTGGACATCGAAACCACGGTGGAGGGCGTGGAAGCGTTCGACCAGCTGGACCTCGTGCGCGAAAAGGGTGCGCGATTCATCCAGGGATGGATCTATTCGAAGGCGCTGCCCCAGAACGAAGTGATAGAACGCATGTCGATCGGCACGTTCAAGATCGAACCCGACGGGCCGGACCGCTATCGCGCCGAACGGCGCAAGGTGCTGAAGCGCATCGGCGTGATCCACGGCGACCATCGCCTGCAAGGCGTGATGCGCGACCTGTCGAAAACCGGCGCGGGAATAGAGGGACTGTTCGGTATCGGCATGAACGAATCCGTCGTGCTCGACCTGGGCGAAGGCCAGCTTGCCGTCTGCCAGGTAACGCGCGTGCGCGAAGGCGAGATCGGCGTGGAGTTCGAAACGCCGCTGGTCAGTGACGGCGCGGGCGGCCTTTGCACGCGCCACCGGATTTCTCCCTATGCGCTGGCAGCGGCCGGGATGCCGCTGGAAGCCTTGCCCAAGGGCAGCTACCCGATGGGGCTTTCCGCCAAGGCTTAGAGCGCTTTTCCGTTTCGGCGCGATGGTTGATGCAGCATTAACCGCATAGGTTATGTCATCCTTGATATCGCGACACAGACCCTCTGTTCATCGGTGGGCAGCCTGATAGGCTGTCATCCATCAACTGCTCGGGGGAGTGTTGAATGCGTAAGATCATCATAGTTTCGTCCATGTCCGCCCTGGCCCTGGCCGGTGCCGTCTATGCCGCGTCCGGTGGCGCGGGCGGCGGTGCAGGCGGATCCTTCATAACCTTGCCGGCCAGCGCCGCGGGTGGGGGAAGCCCCGCCGCAACGCTGAACGCCACGCCGGCCGCCGTGGATACGGCCGTGGACGACAGCGATGCCTCGCTTGTCGCCGACAGCTGGATCTGCGTGTTCAAGCCGGGCCTGACCCGCGCCGCGATCCGGAGCGAGGCGGCAAAGGCGGCGCACGCGGCGGGCGGATCGCTGGGCCATGTCTACAAGGTTGCGCTTCAGGGCTTCTCGCTGAAGGCCAGGGGCAATGCGGTTGACGCGATGAAGGCCCACAACCCGCGCATCGACTATTGCACCGCCGACAAGGTGGCGCGCATCATCGATCCGGCGGACGCTGGCTCCGACAAGGGCCCCGGCGCCAACAAGGGCAAGCCGGGCAGCGGCGGCGGCTCAACCGGGCAGGAAACGCCATGGGGCATTGCCCGCGTGGGCGGCGGCGCCACTTATACCGGCAGCAATTCCGCGTGGATCATCGACACCGGGATCGATCTGGATCACCCGGATCTCAACGTCGATACCGCGCGCAGCGCAAACTTCGTGACGCGTGAAACCTCGCCCGACGACCTTAACGGTCACGGCAGCCACGTGGCCGGAACAATCGGCGCGATCGACAACAGCGAAGGCGTGGTCGGCGTCGCCGCGAACGTGCCGGTGGTGGCCGTGCGCGTGCTCAACCGGCGTGGCAGCGGTTCCTATTCGGACGTCATCGCGGGTATCGAATATGTCGCCACCAACGGCAAATCGGGCGACGTCGCGAACATGAGCCTTGGCGGCCCCGCCGACCAGACGCTTGACTACGCGGTGATCAACGCCGCCTCCAAAGGCATAAGGTTCGCGCTCGCCGCCGGCAACGAGGCGGACGATGCCAACAACCATTCGCCCGGCCGTGCCAACGGGCCGAACATCTATACGATCTCGGCCATCGATAACACGGACACGTTCGCCTATTTCTCGAACTTCGGCAATCCGCCGGTCGATTTCGCCGAACCCGGCGTGAACATAAAATCGACGTGGAAGAACGCGGGCTACAACACCATTTCCGGCACATCGATGGCCACACCGCACGCAGCCGGACTGCTGCTGTGGGGCAACATCGCGACCGATCGGTATGCCTCTGCCGATCCGGACGGGAACCCGGATCCGATTGGCCACAAGTAAGCCGCAATACCGGAACCGCGAACGGCCGCACCTTGCGCAAGGTGCGGCCGTTTCACGCGCCTGAGTGCAAGGCAATGGCCCGGCGACCGGAAACGGCCACCGGGCCTGCGCCCGAAGGTATTTGTCGCGGCCGCATGGGCCGAAAGGTTTAGCGCAGCAGCGACAGCACGTTCTGCTGGCTCTGGTTGGCCTGCGCCAACATCGCGGTCGATGCCTGCGAAAGGATCTGGGCCTTCGCCAGCGCGGTGGTTTCGGCCGAATAATCGGTATCCTCGATCCGCGAGCGCGCGTCAGTCAGATTGGTGACATTCGATGTCAGGTTGTTGACCGCGGATTGAAGGCGGCTCTGGCCCGCACCCAGCGACGCGCGGGTTGTCGAAACCGCTTCAAGCGCGCTGTCGATGTTGGTCAGCGCATCCGTGGCGCCCGTTTCGGTGCCGATGTTGATGCCGCCGACAATGTCGCCGGAACTGCCCGACACATAGATCAAGTCGCCCGAAGCCAGCGTCAGCGATGTCCCGATCATGGAACTGTCCAGCGCACCCGATGACCCTCCGCCACTTGCAATCGTCGCGCCAAAGGCAACGTCTTCGGCGGTAACGATATGGCTCGAACCTTCAAGCCCGGTGGGAATCGCATTGGCCGCGCCCGCCGTGGGGTTGCCAAGCGCGCCGGTAACACCGGTAAGATCGAGCTGGCCGATCTTCAGGTCAAGCTGATCGGTCGCCCCGGCGCCGACCTGGATGCTGATGTTGTTGTCGGCAGTCCTGTCAAACAGCGTCACGCCGTTGAACGTCGTCCCCATCACGTCGATCATCTGCTTTTGCAGTTCGTTCACTTCCACCTGAAGGTTGGCGCGATCCGAATCCTGATAGGTTCCCGACGCGGCCTGAACCGAAAGTTCGCGCATGCGCTGAAGCATGTTGGTCGTCTCGTTCAGCGCGCCATCGGCGGTCTGCGCAAGGCTGATGCCGTCGTTGGCGTTGCGGATACCCTGGCTCATGCCGCGCACCTGCGCGGTCATCGTGGTGGCGATGGCAAGGCCGGCGGCGTCGTCCTTGGCGCTGTTGATGCGCTTGCCGGTCGAAAGGCGCTCCATCGACGTGCCAAGCATCTTGTCGGCCGTCGTCGAGGCGTTGGCGGCGCGCAGGGCGCTGATGTTGGTGTTGATTACGGACATACTTGGAATCTCCAGCTTGCGTTCCCGAAAAGGACGGCCGGCCATTTCCTGTTGAAGCGCGGCTGTCGCATGGAAAGACCGGCAGGCGCGCCGCAGAGTTAAGCCCCGTCGCCGGTTTCCGGGCTGCCGCACGTATTTTTCCGTAAGCAATCGCCCCGGCCTTAACCTTACCGCATGTTTGGCCGTGTCGCGCGAAAACACCCCTGCGACTGACGATGGTTAACACCGGGGGTAAACGATGAAGGGGACAGGAACGGCATTGCGTGTGGCAGGCGCGGTGGCATCGCGCCACGCACCGCTGGTCCAGCGCGCGGCGGCAGTGATCGGGTCTGCCGGAACCTGCGGGCGCGTGGTGATTCACGATGCACGCGACGAACCGCAAGGCGATCCGCTGGCAACGCAGGTTGCGCTGGACCGCGCGGGCACCCCCTCCCTGATCCGCCGGGGGCGCGGCCGGTTCACCCTTTCCTATGCAGACGGCGGAGGCGAAGCCGCCATGGCCGCGCTGCTGGCTGTAACCACACCGCCGGGAATGCCGATTGCCGCCGATCCGGAAAGTCTTTCGGTCCTCGCGCTGGCAGAGCGCCTGGCGGCCAGCGACATTCCCGTGCTGATCAACGGCCCGACGGGAACCGGCAAGGAAGTGCTCAGCCGCTTCATCCATGATCGCAGCCCGCGCAAGAACAAGCCATTCGTCGCAATCAATTGCGCGGCCATGCCCGAAGCCATGCTGGAGGCGTTGCTGTTCGGCCACCAGAAGGGTGCCTTCACCGGCGCCAACGCCGCGGGCGAAGGGTTCTTCCGCGCGGCGGATGGCGGCACGCTGTTGCTGGACGAAATCGCGGAGATGCCGCTGGCGCTCCAGGCCAAGCTGCTCCGCGCGCTGCAGGAAGGGGAAGTCGTTCCGCTGGGCGCGACGCAACCGGTGAAGGTCGACGTGCGGATCATCGCCTGCGCGAACCGCGACCTTCCGCTGGAAGTAGAGGAAGGGCGTTTTCGCGCCGACCTTTATTACCGACTGAACGTATTCCCGCTTGCGCTGCGCGCGCTGTGCGAACGGCGGGAGGATATCGCCCCGCTCGCCTTCGCGCTGGCGCTGCGCCACACACCGGAAGGTGCGAATATCCCGTGGATCGGCGAAGCGGCGCTGGCCATGCTGGCCCGCCACACCTGGCCCGGCAACGTGCGCGAACTGGAAAACGTGGTGCGCCGCGCATTGCTGCTGGCCGGGGACGAGGGGAAAATCGCGCCCGAACATATCGTGTTCGACCGTCCGGCCCGCCTTGTCGACCAACCGGCCCCCGCCCTTCCCGCCAGTGGCGATGGCGCGGGCAAGCTGTCCGACATCGTGCAGATGCACGAAGCGCGCGCGATCCTGAACACGCTGGACGCCTGCGGCGGCAGCCGCGTCGCCGCCGCGCGCGAACTGGGCATTTCCGAACGCACCCTGCGCTATCGCCTCGCAAGTTTCCGTGAAGCCGGGATCGCCGTTGCAGGAGGCCGGCGATGAGCGGGGTCGGCGCAACCGGCGCGGGCGGGGCTGCGGGCCTGCAGCAGATCATCGCACTGCGCCAGCAGATCATCGACCGGTCCGCCCTGCTTCAGCAGGTCAAGGACCCCGCCGCCGCGATTGGTACCGCACAAGGCGTTGCACCCGCGCAGCCGCAAGGTCCGGCAGGCGGCTTTACCGATGCGCTGCAATCCGCGCTCGATAGCGTGAACGCCAGCCAGCAGAACGCCGAAGCGCTGAGCAGCGGATACGAAAAGGGTGAAGTGACCGATATCGCCAAGGTCATGCTGGCGCGGCAGCAAGCAGGCGTCGCCTTCGAAGCGACGCTGCAAGTGCGCAACCGCCTGCTTTCCGCCTACCAGGACATCATGCGGATGGGGGTCTGATAGATGGCCGATGCAATCTCCGCCGGAAGCGCCCTTGCACCAGGCGCGCAGCAGGGCTCGCTCATCGCGCCGCTTGCCGATCCGGCGGGCGGAAGTGCGATGAAGCGCCTTTCCGCCTTTGTCGCGCAACCGCCGGTGCGCCGCGCGCTGCCGTGGTTCGCGGGCGTTGCCGCCGCGGGCGCGACCGCGCTGTTGTGGATGACGATGGCCCCTGCCCCGCAGCGCATGCTCTATTCGGACCTGTCGGACAGCGAACGCGCGCAAGTGGCCGCCGCGCTCGACAAGGCGGCCATCCCCTATCGCATCGACAACGCGACCGGCGCGGTGACGGTGGACGAAGACCAGCTTTACAAGGCACGCATGGTCGCGGCGTCCGACGGTGCGCTCGCCACCCCCGAAACCGGCGAACAGATGATCGACAAGCTGCCGCTGGGCGCATCGCGCACGCTTGAGGGGGAGCGGCTGCGCGCCGCGCGCGAGCGCGAGCTGGAACTGACCATCATGGAAATAGACGGGGTGGAAGGTCTGCGCGTGCACCTGGCCGAGGCGGCCAAGTCCGTCTTCGTGCGCGACAACACGCCGCCCACCGCATCGGTCATGGTAAAGCTGGCACGCGGGCGGCAACTGTCCGGCAGTCAGGTTGCCGCAATTGTCAACCTCGTCGCCGGATCGGTTCCGGGGCTGTCGCTCGATGCGGTCAAGGTGATCGACCAGCACGGGCGCCTCCTCTCGGACGGGAGCGGAACCGATGCCGACCGGCTGGACCTTCAGGCGCGCATGGAAGAAAAGCTGCGCAACCAGGTTTCGGCCCTGCTTACCCCGATGCTGGGCGCGGGCAACTTCTCGTCCGAGATCCAGGTCGATCTGGATATGGACCAGACAACCAGCGCGCGCGAAAGCTATGACAAGGACGGTGCCGTGCGCACCGAAGCCGAAGCGCAATCGCGCACCGCGGGCGGGCAGGCCGCGCAAGGCATTCCCGGCGTGCTGTCGAACACGCCCCCGCCCGCCACCACCGCGCAGCCCGGCCCGCCACAGGGAACGCAACCGCAAGCCGGGCAACAAGCGGCGAAACAGCCTCCGCTCAACACCGAAAGCTCTTCGAAAAAGACCTATGAACTGGGACGCGAGGTTGCGGTGAAGACGCAGGCGCCCGGCACGATAAAGCGCCTTTCGGTTGCCGTTGCCCTGTCGAAAGCCGCGATGGCCAAGGCAAAGCAGACCGATATCGACCAGATAAAGTCGCTGGTAAGCGCGGCGGTCGGCGCGGATACGGCACGCGGTGACCAGGTCGCCGTCGCGGTGCGCGATTTCACTCCGATCGATGTCGAACCCGTGCCGTTCTATGAGGCTCCCTGGTTTGCCATGGTCGTGCGCAATACCGTGGCGCTTTTGGCCGTGCTGCTTTTCCTGCTCTTGGGGGTGCGGCCGCTGATCAAGGCGTTGCGCCGCGACCCGGCGAATGTCGCCAAGGGTTCGGGAAACGGTGGTGACGATGCGAAAGACCCGTCGCGCCCCGCACCCGATCCGATCACGGGCGCGGTTGATGCCGCGCTGCTCCATCGCCAGATCGGCGCCGCGCAGCGGCTCGTGGAGGAAAAGCCCGACCACGCGGTCGCCGCCCTGCGCGAAATGCTGCAAGCGCAACCGCAGCATGAAGGTGCAGCATGAGCGAGGCCCTTCCCGTTGGAGAGGGCGCGCGCAACGCCGCCGTCTTCGTGATGCTGCTGGATGACGAACAGGCCGCCGCCGTTCTTTCCCGGCTCGATCCGGCAGAACTGGCGCAACTGGGCGAATCGATGTGCGGCCTCGGGGAAATCCGGCCCGATGCGATCAGTGCCGCGCTGGGCGGATTCGTCTCACGCGCGACGCAGGAAGGGTTGCCGCCGGGCGACAGGCGCGGCCGCGTGCGCGCCCTGATGACCCGCGCAGTGGGCGACGTGAAGGCCGAAGGCGTGATGGACCGGATACCCGACGATGCGCCGCCCCGCGCGATCGACCTTGCCCGCTGGCTGACGCCAAAGGCCATCGTCCCGCTGATCCGCGGCGAACACCCCCAGGCGATTGCCGTGCTGCTGGTGCAGCTTGAAGCCGAAACGGCAGCGCAAGTGCTTGCCGCGCTTCCGCAGGACCAGCAATCGCAGGTCGTCCACCGCATCGCGACGCTTGGGCCTGTTTCCCCACACGCGATCGCCATGCTGGAAGATATGCTCTCACGCCGCATCGCGGACCTGCACGGAACGCGCGCGCTTGCGATGGGTGGCGTGCGCGAAGCGGCGGAAATCATCAACGCCTCGGCCCGCCAGGTCGAAAAGCGCGTGATGCCCCAAATCGCGAAGATGGACCGCGCGCTGGCGCGCAGCATCGAAGCGGAGATGTTCAAGTTCGAACATCTCTTCACGCTGGACGAAAAGTCCATGGGCACGCTGCTGCGCGAAGTGGAAAGCGACGTATTGATTGGCGCACTGAAAGGCATTGCAGAAGACCGCCGCGACCTGTTCTTCCGCGCGATGTCAAGCCGCGCCGCCGACGGACTGAAGGACGAGATCGAAGCGCGCGGCCGCATGAAGATGGCCGAAGTGATCGAATCGCAAAAAGCCGTCGTAAATGCCGCGCGCAAGCTGGCCGCCGATGGCGAGATCGTGTTCGGCGCAAGCGACGACGACTATGTCTAGTGTGCCGTTCTCCGCCCTTGGCGCGGGCTCGCGCGGTTTTTCCGCCGACCCGCGATTCACGACAAATGCTGCACCTTTGCCTGTGCAGCATGAAGTGCAGCACGATCCACTGGCCGAAGCGTTCGAGCGCGGCCGGGATGAGGGCGAGCAACAGGCGCTCACGGCCTGCGCCGCGGAACGCAGGGAGAGCGAGGCTGCCCGCCAGCGCATCGTGATCGCGCTGGCGCGGCTGGACGAGGCGCAGACGCGCACACTGGCCGAACGCTTGCGCGACACCGTGCTGGCGCTGTGCGACAGCGTGCTTGCCGACGCTGCGATCCAGCCGGAAGCGCTGGCCGCGCGCGTGGATCGCGCCGCGAGAATGCTGACCCGCGCCGATGACGAACGCGTGATCCGCCTGCACCCTGACGACCTGGCTCTGGTTGCGCCCGACCTACCAGACGATTGGGTCTTCGAACCCGACCCCGCGCTCGAACGCGGAGCGGTTCGCATCGAAGGCACCGATGGCGGAGTGGAGAACGGTCCCGATCAATGGCGCCGCGCAATCGAAGAGGCGCTGCGCAGATGCTGAACCTGCTGGATACTTGCGCGCGCCTTTCGCCCGATCTTTCGCCCAGACGCTTTGGCCTTGTCACCAGTTGTGATGGCGGATTGCTGGAAGTGTCGGGCCTGAATGCCCCCATCGGCACGCAATGCCGCATCGCGCAGGGCAGGGGCACGCTGGGCGCGGAAGTGATCGGCTTCCGCAACGGGCACGCGCTGGCGATGTTGCTGGGAGATACCGTGATGCTGCGCCCCGGCGCACGCGTACACACCGAGGGCCATCCCGGAATGCTGGAGGTGGGCGAAGCCTTCCTGGGCCGCGCGGTAGATGGCGAGGGTCTGCCGATCGACGGCGGTTCACCCATCGCCACACGGCACGAATGGCCGGCGGGCGGCCTGCGCACGCCAGCGCTGGACCGGTCGCCCGTGCGCGTCCCCTTCGATACCGGCGTTCGCGCGCTGAACGCGCTCACCACCTTCGGGGTCGGCCAGCGCATCGGCGTGGTGGCCGGATCGGGTGTGGGCAAGTCCGTATTGCTCGACATGATCGCGCACGGCGCCGAAGCGGAGATCGTGATCGTCGGCCTGATCGGCGAACGCGCACGCGAGGTTTCCGACTTTGTGGAACGGCACATGACGGGCGAAAAACGCGCGCGCACGGCTGTTGTCGCGGTTCCCGCCGATCACGCGCCCAACTTGCGCATCCGTGGGGCGATGCTGGCGACCAGCCTGGCCGAACACTTCCGCAGCCAGGGCAGGCGCGTCCTTCTTGTCATGGACAGCCTGACGCGCGTTGCCCACGCGGCGCGGGAAATTGCGTTGCTGCTGGGGGAGCCGGGTGCAGCGCGCGGCTATCCGCCTTCCGCCCTCGCCGCGATCACCAAGCTTGTTGAACGGGCGGGCAACTCGGCCGCCAGCGGCGGTTCGATCACCGGGCTTTATACCGTGCTTGCCGACGGCGATTCGCAGGATGACCCGGTGGTCGATACCGCGCGCGCGATACTTGACGGACACGTGGTATTGAGCCGCGAACTGGCCCAGCGCGGGCAATATCCGGCAATCGACATCGCCGCATCGCTGAGCCGCGTGATGAACGACATCGTCACGCCTGAGCACCAGGCGCTTGCACGGCAGTTCCGCGCGCTTGTCGCCACGTACGAAGCGAACCGCGACCTTGTGCTTATGGGAGCCTATCGCGCCGGAGCCGATCCGCAGCTTGATCGTGCGATTGCTATGCACCCGCAGCTTACCGCGTTCCTCTGCCAGCCGCAGGGCGAGGTCGTGCCGCTGGACCAGAGCATCGAGGCGCTGGTGCGCCTGCTTTCTGCTCCGCCGCCGCAATGAAGGCCGAACGCACGCGCCTTGCGCGGCTGAGACGGCTTGAACGCATCCGCGACGTGGCGAAGCAGGCGGCGCTGGCCGAAGCAGGGCGCGCCGAAGGCACGCTGGCGCAACTTCTGGAACTGGCAGAGCGGACCGAGGCGATGCACGGCGATTACGCGCCGCGCGCGGGCCTGACCGATGGGCACGCGCTGGCTGCGCTCAACACCTTTCGCGATGGGCTGGACCAGATCGCAGGCGCAACGCGCGCCGATGCCGATCGCGCCCGCGCAGTAGCCGACAGCCACGCACAGGAAGCGGCCTTGGCCGAACGGCGGCGCGCGGCGGCGGAGGAGCGCGCCACAGAGGCCGCGAAAACGCTTGCCCGCAAAGCGCAATCCGCGCTGCCCGTTGGAATGCGCAAGAGGCTTGGCACGCGTTTTGAATAGCAGTTGGCGAACCCGATAACGGAGCGCCGAAACACGATGATTGCCACCCGTTCCCCGGACCTTTCCCTTGCAGGAACAGGCGCGGCCCCTCCGCAAAAATCCGCCAGAAGCGAGGGAATTGCGGAAGTTTTCGCCGACGTCCTGAAAAAACAGCCCGGCGCGGCGGCCAGCGGCAGGCAAGCCGGGACGCAGGTTGCCGCCTTGCCGGAAAGCGGCAAGGATTTGCCGGCCGGCAAGGCGGTGCCGGCCAGCGGCAAGAGCGGCGGCGCACCTAAGACCGAGACGCCCGGAAAGGACGCGAAAGGCGAAGGCAAGGAAGCGGCAGCGGACAAGGTGGTTGCGCCCGTAATCGCACCGCAATTGCCCTACCCCGCCGCACAAGTTCCCGTCGCGCTGGCGCCGCTTGCCGCCAGTGACCCGACGCAACCGTCCGCGCCGGGACCGCGCGGCGCCACGCCGCCGCGATCCGCCCCGCCACAAGCCCCTGCGCCAATTGCCCCCCGGACTCCCGCGAAGGCGCACCCGCCTTCCGGCGCGATGCTACCGAACGTCACCGTGAACGCAGATCTGCCGACAGGCGAAGACGCTGTAGCCGTGGTGAAGGTGGGAATGAACGGCAAGACGCCCGCCGGGCCTGTCGTCCGGTCCGCGTCCGCTCCTGCCCCTGCACCCGAAACGCAAGGCGAAGCGCACGGAGCGCAGGACAAATTTGCGGCCCCGGCCGCTGTCGCCGCCCGCCGCGATACTGCACGAGCCGAACCGGCGCGGCCCGAAACGCCAGCGTCACCCGCTGCATCGCCCCTCGCAACCGCACCATTCCCGCGACATGATGCGGCCGCACCCGCCACGCCGCCGCATGCCGCAAGTCCAGAGCGGCTGGATTTCGCGCAGTTGGTCGATTCGATCGCCCGCGCGCGCCAGGATGCGGGAACACAGCCGGTCCGCATCTCTCTCGACCATGCGGAGTTCGGCGCGGTTTCGCTGAAGTTTCGGCACGAAGGCGATGCGCTTTCGGTTCAGATGGCCAGCACCGACCCCGGCTTCGCCCGCGCGGTCGCCGCCACTCATGCAGCCGATCCCGGCCAGATGCGGCACGACCAGCCGCAACATGGCGAAGCCGCGCAAGGCCAGTCGCGCGGGGACACTGGCAGCGATGCCTCTCGCGGACAGCAGAACCCGCACACCGCATCGCATGCGGGTGGGCAATCGCATTCCGGAGCCGGTGACCAGCCACACCGGCAGGCGCGGGGCACCGCAGCCAACAATCCACCGCACGGTCGGGCCACGCAGACGCGGCACAGGGGCGAAGACGCGTCGGGCCGCTTCGCCTGACGACACCAATCAAGGGGGTAAACCAATATGAGCGACAAGAAAGACAAGGACGAAAAGCCCGGAAAGAAGAAAGGCAAGGGCCTGATGGTCAAGGCGCTGGCCGCCGTCGGGCTTGTCGGCGCGGGCGGCGGCGGGGCGTTCGGCCTTGTCCAGGCCGGCGTGATCGGCGGGGGCGGCCATGAAAAGGCGCATGAGGACAACACGCCAAAGCTGATCCGCAAGGGAGAGGAAGACCCCTATGCCCCGGCATCCGCCGGGGGCCACGGCGAAGGCGGCGGCGCGGCATATGTGGAAGGCGAAGGCGGCAGCGAATACCGCACCGCCTATTTCCAGTTTGCCGAACCGTTCACGTCGAACCTGAAGAATTCGCCCGCGCTGGTGCAATTGGCGCTCGCCTGTTCGACGCGCCGCGACGGCCGCGTGCTGATGTGGCTGAAGGAACACGAACTGGCGATCCGTTCGGCGCTGCTGGTGGTCCTGGCCGACACGCCCGAACAGGACGTGGCGACCCCCGAAGGCAAAAAGCGCCTTCAGGACCGAATGACCGCGGCGATCAACAAGGTGCTCACCGAAAAGGAAGGCTTCGGCGGGGTCGACCGCGTCTATTTCAAGAGCTTCCTGGTCCAGTGAAGCCCGAACGCGCCTTTGTCGCCGAACGTCCCGTCGCCCGCCACGCCGCGCAACTGGTCCGCAGCGGTCCCGCGCGGGCGGATCTTCTGGCCGACCTGCACCGCATGGGTGAGCGGCTGGCGCGCGAACTGCCGCGCGCGCTGCACCCGCTGCTTGGTTCGCGGCCCGAAGCGCACTGCGATGCACCGGCGGAATCGACATTTGCGGCCGTGACTGGAAGCGATGCCCCGCTTGCCATGCACGCTCTTCTGGGCATCGGGTCGGATACGGCACCGTTGCTGGCGACGATCGAGGCGCAAACGCTTCTTTCGCTGGTCGACCGCGCCTTCGGCGGCAAGGGCAATGCGGGCGGTGACCTGCTATGCGCCTTGCCGCTTTCGGCGGATCTGATGGCTGCGCGGCTTGAAACGCTGCTGTGCGAAAGCCTTGCCGCCGCACTGGGGCCGGAAGGCGGCGCGGTGCGCGTGCTGCACCGGGATACCGATCTTGCCAACCTTGCGCCATTCGCCGCGCAAGAGCCGCTCGCCACACTGCGGACGAGTGTGCGGGAAGAAGGGCGGGACGACTGGAGCATTACGCTTGCGGCACCGTTCCGAACGCTGGCCGACCTGTTTGCAAGCGGCGCGCGCAAACACGTCTCGCGCGGCCCCGCAACGCCTGCCGATGCCCCGTTCCGTGATGTGCCGCTGCCGCTTCGCGCGGTGCTTGTCGACATGGCCCTGCCGCTTTCCGCGCTTTCAGCGCTTGAGCCCGGCCAGATCATTCCCGTGCCCGTCGCCCGGCAGGTTCCGCTGCGGATCGGCACCGCAACCGTCGCGCACGGAGCGGTCGGTTCCGAAGACGACCGAATCGCCGTGCGCATCGCGCGAATTTCCTGAACAGACGAAGAAAGGCCCGAAATGACCCATTCGCATCGCGGTTTCGACCTGATCAAGGACGTGGACGTCCGCCTGACGGTCGAGCTTGGCCGCACCGAGATGAAACTGAAAGACGTGCTTGCTCTGGGCGAGGAAAGCGTCGTGATACTGGACCGCCTGACGGACGAGCTGCTCGACGTGATGGTCAACGGCAAGCCGATCGCGAAGGGCGAAGTGGTGGCCCAGGGCGACCGTTTCGGGCTGCGCATCGTGGAACTTGCCGGGCAGACCGCCCCCGCCGTCCCGCCACAAACGGGCGAGGCCGCGTGATGCTGTTCTATATTCTGAAGCTGCTGGTCATCCTGCCGCTGATCGGCGCGCTCGCCTGGGGCAGCCTGTGGCTTGCCCGCAAGGCCCGCACGCGCATTGCCGCGACGCAAGGCCCGCGCGCCGCGCGCATCGTGGAAACGCAGATGCTTGGACCCGGCCTTCGCCTTGCCGTGATCGAGTTCCACGGGCGCGAAATCCTGGTTTCTGCCGGAAAGGGCGGATTCACGCGGCTGGCCGAAGCCCCTGCCCGCACGGTGGAACCATGAAACGCGTCGCAACGCTTGGGGCGCTTACCGCTCTGATCGTCCCGGTCGCGGTTCATGCACAAGCGGCCGTTCCCGGCGCGCTCGACCGTGCGCTGGGCGAAGTGGCCGGGCATTCGGGCGGAAGCCTGTCGCTTTCGCTGCAACTGCTGATCGTCATGGGGCTGCTGACGATCCTGCCCGGCCTGCTGCTGATGATGACCAGCTTCACCCGCATCCTGGTGGTGCTGTCTATCCTTCGGCAGGCGTTGGGGCTGCAACAGTCGCCGCCCAACCAGGTGCTGATCGGGCTTTCGCTGTTCCTATCGCTGTTCATCATGGCGCCAACGCTGGACAAGGTGAACGCGAACGCGATCCAGCCTTACGCGGCGGGCACGGTCAACCTTGAACAGGCCGCATCTGCGGGCGGAGCCGCGTTCCACGGCTTCATGATCCGCCAGACGCGCGAGCATGACCTGATGATGTTTGCCGATATGGCCCATGCTCCGAAGTTCACCGATGCGGCTCAGGTGCCGTGGTCGATCCTGTTGCCGGCCTTCGTGACCAGCGAACTGAAGACCGCGTTCCAGATCGGCTTCATGCTGTTCCTGCCGTTCCTCGTCATCGATCTTGTCGTGTCATCGGTGCTGATGAGCCTTGGCATGATGATGATGAGCCCGACCATCGTTTCGCTGCCGTTCAAGCTGCTGCTGTTCGTCCTTGTGGACGGCTGGGCGCTGCTGATGGGCAGCCTTGCCGCGAGTTTCAACTGATGACTCATCGACAGGCCCGGGACGACCGGAAAGGTACAAGTCATGGATGATACCGCCTCTCTCCTTGCCCTTGCGGACCACATGCTTTGGGTAACGGCGCTGGTCGCCGCACCGGTGCTGCTGGCCAGCCTTGCCGTAGGCCTTGTGGTCGGCGTTATCCAGGCGGCGACTTCGGTCAACGAACAGACGCTGACCTTCGTGCCCAAGCTGGCGATCACCGCGCTGGTGCTGGTTCTGCTGGGTTCGGCGATGATGGGGCTGGTGGCCGATTTCACACAGGAAATCTTCGCCGCCATCGCCGCGATCGGATCATGAACGCGATCGATTTCGGTTTTGGCCCGTTGGAGGCCGACCTGTGGCGCCTGCTTTTCGCCATGACGCGGATCGGCGCGGCACTGCTGGCCGTGCCGCTGTTCGGATCCGCCAGCGTGCCGATGCAATTGCGCGTGATCCTGGTGGGCGCGATCGCCGCGACGGTGATCACCTGGACGCCATTTGCCGCGCCGCCCGCGCTGTTCACGCTGGCGGGGGTGCTTGCCTGCCTGAAGGAAGTGCTGGTGGGGCTGGCGCTGGGCTTCGTGCTGCAATTTTCCTTCGCCGCGCCGGTCATCGCCGCCGAAGTCATCGGTGGCGGCATGGGCATGAACCTTGCCGCCAGCGTCGATCCCGCCACGGGCGCCCGTTCGCCGGTGCTGGGACAGTTTTTCGGCGTGCTGATGACGCTGACCTTCCTGGGGCTGGGCGCGCATCTTGTCTGGATCGGGCTGCTGATGGACAGTTACCGGGCCTTTCCGCCCGGCGGCGCGTGGCTGGGGCCGGGCACGATCGAAACACTGCTGTCTTTCGCGGGCGAGATGTTCGCCGCGGCGGTGGCCATTGCGCTGCCCGTAACGCTGGTGCTGCTGGTGGTGCAGGTCGTGACGGGCATCGTCAGCCGCTCCGCCCCGTCGCTCAATCTGTTTGCGCTGGGCCTGCCCGCCAGCGTGCTGGCCGGGCTTGCCGCGCTGATCGCCGCCGTCCCGCTGATCGGTGACAGGATGGCGGAACTTTCCTCGACCGCCGTGATGCAGGCCGGAACCTTGCTGCGATGAGCGAGAGCGCCGGCGAAAAGAGCTTCGCACCGACCGCGAAACGCAAGCAGGATGCGGCGAAAAACGGCGACGTCCTGCGCTCGCGCGAGTTGACCACGGCGGTCACCGTGCTGCTGGGCGCGGCCTGGCTGAAACTCGCCGGCCCCTGGATGTTCGCGGTGATGCGCGATGCCCTGCGCGCCGGGTTCATGTGGACCCGTGCCGACATAAGCGATTTCACGCCGGGCACGATGTTGCTTGGCCTTGCAGGCGCCGCGCTGCCGCCCGTGCTGGCGTTGGGAGGCGCGGTGATGCTGGGCGCTGTCGCCGCGCAACTGGGCTTTGGCGACGGACGCTGGGTGATCGGCAACCTTGCGCCGAAGGCAAGCCGCATCAACCCGGCAGCGGGCATGAAGCGCGTGGCGGGGCCGCAAGGCTGGATCGAACTGGGCAAGAGCCTGCTGAAGCTCGCTCTGCTGGGCGCCATCGCCTGGGCATGGGGACGCGCCAACCTGCCGCGGATCGTGACGCTGGGCGGCGGCAATGTCGAAGGCCAGCTTGCCGCCGCGTGGGACGCGCTGACGGGGCTAGTCTTTGCGCTGTCCGCCGGGCTGCTTGTTATCGCCCTTGTCGATTTCCCGATCCAGTTCCTGCGCCGGTTCTTCCGCCTTCGGATGACGCAGCAGGAAATGAAGGACGAAACGAAGGAAAGCGAAGGCAGCCCAGAAAACAAGGCCGCGCAGCGCCAGCGGCAGCGCCAGCTTGCCATGGGCGGCGTTTCGCGGGCGATGCGCGAGGCGCAGTTCGTGATCACCAACCCCACGCATTTCTCTGTCGCCATGGCCTATGACCCGGAAAAGGCCGCCGCGCCGGTGGTGCTGGCCAAGGGGCGCGGCGAAAAGGCGATGGCGATGCGAGAGCTGGCGGCCGAGCACGGCCTGCCCACACTGGAATACCCGGCGCTTGCCCGGTCCGTGTTCTACACCACGCGCGAAAACCAGGTGATCCGCGAGGAACTGTATGCCGCCGTCGCCGCGGTGCTGGCCTTTGTCCTGTCCCTGAAGCGCGGCGAAACCCCGTCGCCGCCGCGCGTGGAGGTTCCGGTTGCCCTGCGCTTCGATGCCGACGGGCGGCGCGAAGCGGCTTAATCGCGCGCGAAAGGAACCGTCCTTCCAGTCATGACTACAACCAGCGTTACATCGTCCATCGTCAACACGCTCGGCGGCGGCAGCGGGATCGACATGACCGCGCTCGCCGAAAGTCTGGCCACCGCGCAGTTCGCCGCACGGACAGACAGGCTGGACACGCAGAGCCAGACGCTCGACTCCCAGATCAGCGCGGCCTCGTCGCTCAAGAACCAGTTGCTTTCGCTATCGAGCGCGATGGGCGACCGTGTGCGCAACGGCGATCTCGCCGCGAAGCCGAGCGTCGCCAATCCCGCCGTCGCCACGGCAAGCGCGGGAACCGGCGGCGGCGGCGAGGGCATTTACGCGCTGGAGGTTTCCGCACTCGCACAGGGGCAGGTGCTCGCCAGCCCCGCCTATTCCGCCGCGAGCGACACTGTAGGCTCAGGCACGCTTACCATCCGTTTCGGCACGGTAAGCGGCGGCACGTTCGCGCAGGACACCGCCCACGCCGCCGTCGACGTGGCGATCCCCGCAGGCGCGACGCTGAACGATGTTGCCAGCGCGATAAACGGCGCGGACGCGGGCGTGCTCGCCTATGTCGCGCAGACGACCGATGGCGCAAAGCTGGTGCTGAAAGGCGCGAACGGGGCGACCAACGGCTTCGTTCTCGATGCCAGCGAAGACCCCGCCGATCCGGGCCTTGCCGCGCTGGCATGGAATCCGGCGGGCGATGCAGCGCGGCTGAAATCCGGCGCATCCGACGCGGCCTTTTCGCTCGACGGCGTGGCGATGACCAGCAGCAGCAACACGCTGACCGATGTTGCCCCCGGCCTTTCGCTGGCGCTGACGGGGACGAACGCGGGCGCGCCCACCACCATCCGCTTTTCCGATCCTTCGGCATCGATCGATTCCGCGATGAACGATCTTGTCGGCGCGCTGAACTCCATCGTGCAGGAACTGGCCAAGGACACCGATTCGACCACGGGCGACCTTGTGCGCGATCCGGGCGCCCGCGCGCTGCGCAGCACGCTTTCGGCGCTGCCGGGCAAAACGGTGATGCCCAATGCGGCGGACGGCAGCCCGAAAACGCTGGCGGACCTGGGCCTGAGGATCAATCGTGACGGCACCTTCGACATCGATGCAAAGCGCCTTTCGGATACGCTGGCGCGCGATCCCGCCGGTGCGGCGGCGATGTTCACGACCGGGCTATACGGCGTCTATTCCACCATCGACGCGATGGCCCGAACGGCCACGTCGGCCAGCAACCCCGGATCGCTGGGCGGTTCCATCACCCGCTATACCGCCAAACAGACCGATGTGACCGACCGGAAGGCGAAGATCGCCGACCAGCAGGAAGCGATGCGCCAACGGCTGGTAGGCCAGTTCGCCAAAGTCGATTCACGCGTGAGCGGATACCATTCCACGCTGACCTTCCTCCAGTCGCAGATCGCGGCGTGGAACGCGAAGGGCAACTGATGCTGCGCCGCGCCGATCCATCGGAAGCCTATCGCCGCGTCGATTTCGACGCACGCGTGAACGGGGCGAGCCCGCAGCAACTGGTAGACCTGTGCCTTGAACAGCTGACGGGTTCCATCGACCGGGCGGTGTTTGCCGATGCGCGCGGGGACAACGCGATGAAAAGCGCGGCGCTGACCCGCGCCGTCGCCGCGTTGACCGCGCTGCAACTGGGGGTGGATTCCGCCAATCCGGCAAGCGGCGCGCTTTTGCAGCTTTACGGGGCCGCCCGCCGTGCGGTGCTGGACAGTGCGGTTGCATTCGATCCCGCGACGCTCAATTCGATCCGTGACGATTTCAACGACATCCGCAAGGCGATGCACGGCGGCGTGGCGGCCTGACCCGGTACGCACCGCAAGATCAATGACCAAAACGGGACGGTCGCGCCACAACGGTTGCGCCGCGCGGCCTGTGCCGTAAATGCATCCGTCATGGCAGTAATCGCGGTCTATTCAGTGAAGGGCGGCGTCGGCAAATCGACGCTGGCCGCCGCGCTCGCGTGGAGTTCGGCCACGGTTTCGCGCCGCCATACCCTGCTGTGGGATCTCGACGTGCAGGGCGCGGCCGCATTCCTGACCGGACACGAAAGGCCGCACGGCAAGCAGGCCGCTTCGATCTTCAGCCGCGAAACTGCACCGGCCGATCTTGTGCGCCACACGCGGTGGGACCGGCTGGACCTGCTGCCCGCCGACGACAGCCTGCGCGAGATAGACAGCCTGTTCGCCCGGATCGGCAAGAAGCGGCGGCTGGCCCGGATGACCGAGGCGCTTTCCAGGGATTACGAGCGCATCATCCTCGATTGCCCGCCGGTGCTCAATTCGCTGTCCGACCAGGTCATCCGCGCGGCGGACCTGATCGTGGTGCCGCTGCCGCCCAGCCCGCTTTCGCGCCGCGCGCTTACCGCGATCCGCGATGAACTGGTTCGCAACCACAAGAAGCACCCGCCGATCCTGCCGGTGCTTTCGATGGTCGACATGCGCCGCACGCTGCACCGCGAAGCTGTGGCCGAAGCGAACGGCTGGCCGGTGATCCCGATGTCCACCCATCTTGAACAGATGGCCACGCGGCGCGAACCGATCGGTGCCTTCGCGCCGTCTTCCCCCGCCGCGCAGGCCATGGCGCGGGTATGGACCGGGATAGAACGCAAGCTCTGTTCCTGAAGGATCAGCCGCACGGCAGGCGCTGCTTCGCCTTGCCCCACCCGGACAGCGCCCTGCTTTCCGCACGGCGCAGCAGCCTGTCGGCATCGCGGATGCAGAACGCCTGCGCGGTTTCGATATCGCCAAGCTCGTCCCAGCCGACCGGCGCGGCAACCGGCGCGCCCGATCGCGCCCGCGCGGAATAAGGCACGATCGCCGTCGATCCGCGCTGGTTGCGCAGCCAGTCGATGAAGATGCGGCCTTCGCGCTTTGCCTTGCTCATCGTCGCGACGAAGCGATCCGGATCGGTTTCCGCGAAATCGGTGGCCACAGCCTTCGCGAAATCCCGGTGCGCTTCCCACGAATGGCCCGCCGTCAGCGGCACGACCACGTGGATGCCCTTGCCGCCGGTCAGCATGGCAAAGCTTTCCAGCCCGGCATCGTCCAGCCGGTCGCGGATTTCCCTTGCGGCGCGCTTTACGTCGGCGAAATCCAGCCCCTCGTCCGGATCGAGGTCAAACACCATGCGATCGGGCCGCTCCACCGCGCTTGCCAGCGCCGCCCAGCCATGGAACTCGATCGTGCCCATCTGCACGCAGGCGCGTATCCCTTGCGCACTGTCGAGCCAGAGGTAGCCGGCCTCGTCCCCGTCCTTTTCCCTGATCGAAGCCACGTGCACGTGCGGGCCGAAACCGCCGGTATCGTGCTTCTGGTAAAAGCATTTCCCGCCGCGCCCTTGCGGGCACCGCACCAGGCTGACCGGCCTGTCCGCCGCGAATGGCAGCATCACAGGCGCGATGGCGGCATAGTAATCGGCAAGGTCGCCCTTGGTCTCGCCGCTGTCGGGAAAGAATACGCGTCCCGGATGCGTGATCCCTTCCGCATCCTGCGATCCCGGCGGTCCTGCTTTCGGCACACGGCGCTCCCCAATTGCAGTCGCGCCTGAAATACGCGCCTGCCCCCTCTCCTGTCGAGCTTCCGCCCCGCCTGACCCGTTCCTGACGGCCGCACGGCTTTGCTTGCCGCACCGCCCCGCTGCACTGTAGAGTATGTTCCGATATGGCCACACAGCAGATCAACGTCCCGTCCGCCGCCAACGAAGACCCCTTGCCGCGGGGGGACAGCCGCTATTTCAACCGCGAGCTTTCGTGGCTGCGGTTCAACCGGCGCGTGCTGGCCGAAGCGGAGAACACCGCCTACCCCCTGCTGGAGCGGCTGCGCTTCCTGTCGATCTCAGGCAACAACCTGGACGAGTTTTTCATGGTCCGCGTGGCGGGCCTTTACGGGCAGGTGCAGCAACACATCGAAACGCCGTCCATCGACGGGCTGACACCGCAGCAGCAGCTTCCGCTGGTCGCGGCCGAGGCCGATGCCCTGATGGCCGACCAGCAGGCCCTGTGGCGTGAACTGCGCCCGCTTCTGGTTGCCGAAGGCATCCAGGTGCTGGAGATCTACGACATAGACCGGCGCGCCGAGGCGGAACTTGAAAGCTTTTTCGACCTCCAGCTGTTCCCGGTCATCACACCGCAGGCGCTGGACCCGGCGCACCCCTTCCCTTTCATCCCCAACCTGGGCCTGTCGATGCTGTTCGAGCTTCGGCGGCGGAGCGACGGGGAACTGGTGCGCGAACTGATCATGCTCCCGTCGGGCCTGCCGCGCTTCTTCACCTTCGCGGACGGCATGCGCTGCATCCCGATCGAAACCGTTCTGCGCCATTTTTCCGAAAAGCTGTTTCCCGGCTTCGAGGTGATCGGTTCCGCCGCGTTCCGCATCATCCGCGACAGCGATATCGAGATAGAGGAAGAGGCCGAAGACCTTGTCCGCTATTTCCGCACCGCCATAAAGCGGCGGCGGCGCGGGCAGGTGATCCGCCTGGAAGTGGAATCCGCGATTCCGCCCGAGTTGCAAAGCCTGATTACCCGCGAACTGGGCGGGGAGGACGCCTTCCTGATCCAGACCGACGGGTTTCTGGGCCTGTCCGATCTGTCCCAGATCGTCGATCTCGACCGGCCCGACCTGAAGTTCGCCCCCTATACCGCCCGCTTTCCAGAACGCATCCGCGAACACGACGGGGATTGCTTCGCCGCGATCCGCCAGAAGGACATCATCGTCCACCACCCCTACGAAAGTTTTGACGTCGTGCTGGCGTTCCTGAACCAGGCGGCGGCGGACCCGGACGTGGTGGCGATCAAGCAGACGCTTTACCGCGCAGGCAAGCAGGGCGCGGTGATCCGCGCGCTGTGCGACGCGGCGGAAGCCGGCAAGTCGGTAACGGCGGTGGTCGAGATCAAGGCCCGCTTCGACGAGGAACAGAACCTGCAATGGGCCGCGCAGCTGGAACGGTCGGGCGTGCAGGTGGTCTATGGCTTCATCGAGTTGAAGACCCACGCCAAGATCAGCCTTGTCGTGCGCCGCGAAGGCGACGGCATCCGCACCTATTGCCACTTCGGCACCGGCAACTATCACCCGATCACCGCGCGCATCTATACCGACCTCTCGTTCTTCACCGCCGACCCCGTGGTCGCGCGCGATGCGGCCGAAGTGTTCAACTATGTCACCGGCTATATCGAACCCACGAACCTTGAAGTCCTGACGGTCAGCCCGCTCAACCTGCAAAGCCACCTGTTCGAACTGATCGACCGCGAGATAGAGAACACCCGCAAGGGGCTTCCATCGGGCATCTGGGCCAAGATGAACTCGCTTTCCAACCGCGCGGCGATAGACAAGCTTTACGAGGCGAGCCAGGCCGGGGTGCCGATCCGCCTGATCGTGCGCGGCGTGTGCTGCCTGCGCGCGGGCGTGCCCGGCCTTTCGGAAAATATCGAGGTCAAGTCCGTGATCGGCCGCTTCCTTGAACACAGCCGCATCTGGGCCTTCGCCAATGGCGAGCCGCTGCCCAGCCGCAACGCCGATGTCTATATCTCGTCCGCCGACTGGATGAGCCGCAATTTCGAACGGCGCGTGGAATATTCGCTGCCCATCCGCAACAAAACCGTGCACGATCAGGTGCTTGGCCAGGTGATGATGGCGAACCTTCTGGATGACGAGCAAAGCTGGTTTCTCCAGCCCGACGGTAGCTATGTCCGCGCCACGCCGGGCGATCCGCCGTTCAACCTGCACCGCTATTTCATGACCAATCCTTCGCTGTCTGGTCGCGGTGCCGCGCTGGATACGACTGGCGCCGTGCCCAAACTGTCCCTACACACGCGCGAGTGAATCTCGCCGGACCGCAAGCTATCGTAGACATCGGATCGAATTCGATCCGGCTCGTCGTGTTCGGGGGCGCAGCGCGCGCGCCCGTCGTCCTCTACAACGAAAAACTGATGGCCGGCCTTGGCCGCGGCGTGATCGATACCGGGGCGCTGGACGCGGAAGGCATCGCGGTGGCGCTGGCAGGGCTGGAACGGTTCGCGGGGCTTCTTGACGGCATGGACCTGTCCTCGCTGCGCGTGGTGGCGACGGCGGCGGTGCGCGAGGCGGCGAACGGTCCCGACTTCGTGGAGCAAGTGCGCGCGCTGGGCCTGCCGGTCGAAGTGCTGGACGGCACGGGAGAAGCGAACGGCGCGGGTTATGGCGTGATCGCCGCGATGCCCGATGCGGACGGGCTGGTCGCCGACATGGGCGGCGGCAGCCTGGAACTGGTTCGGGTGCGCGATGGCGAGGTCCACCGACAGGCATCGTTCGCGCTGGGCGCATTGCGCGTCGCCGCGATCCGCGCCAGGGGCAAGCCCGGCCTGAAGGCGGAGGTGGAAGCCGCGCTGACGTCGCTCGAATGGCTGGACGAATGCCGGGGCAAGCCGCTCTACATCGTCGGCGGCACCTGGCGCTCTCTCACCCGCGTCCACATGGACGAACGCAAGTTTCCGCTTTCGGTCATCGGCAACTACACCTTCCCCGCGGAAGACGTGAAGCCGCTGTTCGCCGCGGTGGAAGCGATGGACAAGGCGGACCTGAAGGCAATCCCGCAGGTGAAGACGCCGCGCATCCCCTATCTGGAAGACGGCGCGGCCCTGCTGAACGCACTGGTGGATATCATCGGCCCCGGCGCGATTGCCGTTTCCGCCTATGGCCTGCGCGAAGGGTTGCTTTACGAATCGCTCACCCCCGAACAGCGTGCGCGCGATCCGCTGATCGAAGGCGTGCGCTATCTTACGCAGGCACAGCAGCAATTCCCCTTCTACGCCGAGGCACTGCACACCTGGCTGGACGGGCTGTTCCCGGACGAACCGCCGCAATGGCGCCGCCTGCGCCAGGCCTCCGCCCTGCTTCGCGGCACCGGCTGGTCAAGCAATCCCGATTTCCGCGCGCTGGGCGGAGAGGAACTGGCCCTGCACGGCGCGTGGACCGGCGTTACGCCCGCCGACCGGGCCATGATGGCGGCGGCCCTGTTCGTCGGCATGGGCGGCGGTGGAGGCGAGCCGGAAATTCTTTCACGGCTGGCAGGCGACAAGGAACTGGCGCGCGCGCGGGCATGGGGATACGCGATGCGCCTTGCACAGCGCGTGTCCGGCGGCGCACCCGCCACTTTGCGGCGCACGGCGGCGACGTTGGAAAAGGGCCAGTTCGTCCTTTCGATTCCCCGCTCGCTCGACGCGCTGGTTGACGCAACGCTGGAACGCCGCATGGCGCGCGTGGCCGATGCGCTGGGCGCCAGGACGCCGCGCATAGACTTTACCGACTGATCGGCGAAAGCTGATCCACCGGAAATTGCACCAGACCGCCTTCCCTCGCTGGACAGGCGCCGCGGGTCTTTGCCATGACGGCGCCCATGTGGACGCTCCACCATTTCGCCCTCTGCCCGTTCAGCCGCAAGGTACGCCTCCTGCTCAGCGAGAAGGGCGTCGCCTACGAGCTTGAGACAGAACACCCGTGGGACCGGCGCGAGGAATTCTTCGCGCTCAACCCGGCGGGCCGTACACCCGTGATCCGCAACGACGAACGCGGCGTGACGCTGATAGACAGCCGCGCGATCTGCGAATATTTTGAGGAAACGGTCGAAAAGGCGCCGATGATCAACGGCACCGCCGCAAACCGTGCCGAGATTCGCCGTCTGGTGGCCCTGTTCGACGAAAACTTCTTTGCAGACGTTACCGCGCCCCTGATGGGCGAGAAGATGCACAAGCGCCTGTTCCTGCGCCAGCCGCCCGACAGCCGTATGCTGCGCGAGGCGATGCGCCTGGCGGACGAGCATCTGGACTATATCGATTACCTGATCGACAACCGCCCCTGGATCGCCGGCGCGACAATGAGCCTGGCCGACCTTGCCGCCGCCGCGCAGGTATCGGTCGCCGATTACCTGGGCGGGATCGACTGGTCTGGCCACGAACAGGCGCGCGGCTGGTATTCCGTGTTCAAGAGCAGGCCCAGCTTCCGCCCGCTGCTGTCCGAACGCATGGGCGGCATCCATCCGCCCTCGCACTATGCGGAAGTGGACGCCTGACCGGCGGGTTTCGTGCCAAGGTTTAGCGGTCAGGCCGCGGCGCGCTCGCCAAAGCGGCCATGCTTGCGATAACGGGTCATCCACCGGTCGAGGAACAGTGACAGCGGACGCGCCTTCACGCCCAGGTCGCCAAGGCCGGGCAAGGTGCCGCCCGCCACGTTTCCGGCCTGCAGCAAGGCCCACTGGTCACGATTGATCGGTGTGCCGGGCAGCGCCGCGATCAGGCCCGAAACACCGTCGGGCAATTCCACGAACACCCGCTTGCGCCCCTGCGCCGCCGCGATCCTGCGGTTGAGCTCCAGCATCGTCAGCACATCAGGGCCGGCCAGTTCATAGGTCTTGCCGCCGTGCGAAGCCGGATCGGCCAGCGTCTGCGCCACCGCTTCGGCGGCATCGTCCACGAACAAGGGCTGCAGCTTCGCCTGCGGGCCGAACACCGGCAGAACCGGATAGGTGGAAATCAGCCCCGCGAACATCGTGACGAATTCGTCGTCTTCGGCGAACAGGACGGAAGGACGCAGCACCGTCGCCTTGGGGAAAGCGGCGAGCACCGCGGTCTCGCCCTCGGCCTTCGTCCGGGCATAGCCGACCGCAGAGGACGCATCGGTGCCGATTGCCGAGACGTGAACATAGGCGGAAACGCCCGCATCGCGCGCGGCGGCGGCCACGCGGCCCGCGCCTTCGCCCTGCAACGAATCGAGATCGCCCGCGAAAGCCCCGACAAGGTTCACCGCAGCGTCCGCCCCGGCGAACGCCGCGGCAACCGTTTCCGGCTTCGTCACATCCACCCGGCCGAACTGGACCTGGCCCAGGTTGGCAAGCGGCTTCACCCGCCACGCCTTTTCCGGATGCCGGCTGCAAATGCGCAGCCGCGCCCCGCGCGAAAGCAATTCCTGCGCGATATGCGTGCCGAAAAAGCCGCTGCCGCCGATCAGCGTAACGATCCTGCCTTCGAGATCGCGCGTGGTCTTGCCCATCGAATCGCCCGTTCCTGCTGTCATTGATCCAGGGGCAAGCACAAAACCGCGTCGGCGCCTGCCCGTCACCAAGCGCCTTTGCACATGCGAAGGGCGCTTATCAATGCCCTCGATCAACCGGGATGGCCCCTTTCGACGCGCAAAGGCATTTTGTGCCATTGACAAAGCCCGACGCCCCCCGCTATCGGCGCGCTCCTACCCGGCGAGCGGACATAGCCGTATCGCCCCGTGCCCAGATGGCGGAATTGGTAGACGCACCGTCTTCAGGTGGCGGCGCTCGAAAGGGCGTGGAGGTTCGAGTCCTCTTCTGGGCACCATTTGTTCTCATCAGAACGTTCCAAAACATTGCAGAAATGGCGGAATTCTGCCATTCTTGACCTCTAGCGCAGAAAGCGAGGTCTTGTTTTGTTCCGCTTTGTTCCAACGTCTCTGGGGGCCTCGGCTGGGGGCTCCAGCCCAAAAGGCCCCAATTTGCAAAAAAGTGAGGCCCCCAAATGAGCCTCAATGTGCAGGAAATCAAAGGCTTCCGGGCTGCCGACAAATCGTACAAGAAATACGACTCGCGGGGGCTGCTGCTTCTGGTGAAGCCAAACGGCTCCAAGCTCTGGTATTTCAAGTACCGCTTCGGCGGGAAGGAAAAGAAGCTACCCATCGGCGCGTTCCCAGAGGTCAGCCTGTCGCAAGCGCGCCAGCTTCGCGACCGAGCGCGGCTCAAGGTTTCGGATGGCATCGATCCGATGCTGGAGCGGAAGCGCAAGAAGGCCAGGATCAAGTTAGGTGCAGAGAACACCTTCGAGGTCATCGCCAACAAGTACATCGACGAGAAGATGGTGCCCGAAGGCAGGGCAGAAGCCACGCTGCGCAAGGCGCGCTGGTTCCTCGACCTGCTCAAGCCCGCGATCGGCAATATGCCAATCAACGATGTCGATCCGCAGTTGATGCTGGCGGCGCTCAAGAAGCTCGAAGCCAAAGGCAATCTCGAAACTGCGAAGAAATGCCGATCCTTCGCAAGCCGGGTGTTCCGGTATGGAGCCGCGCTTGGCCAGTGCCAAACCGATCCAACCTCGATCTTGCAAGGCGCACTGGTGACGCCAAGAGCACGGCATTACGCGGCTATCCTCGAACCCGAGAAGTTGGGCGGGCTGCTTCGCGCTATCGATGACTTCGAATGCTACCCGGCTACGAAGTTCGCGTTGAAGATTGCACCGCATGTCTTTGTTCGACCCGGTGAGCTTCGCCATGGCGAATGGAACGAGATCGATTGGGACAAGGCCACCTGGACAATTCCGAAAGGCAAGATGAAGGCGCGCCGGACCCATGTGGTGCCGCTGTCACGGCAGGTGTTGGAGCTGTTTCGAGAGCTAAGATCGATTACCGGCAGCAAGGGCTACATCTTCCCGGCGTTCCATACGCGCCAGCGCCCGATGAGCGAGAATACCATCAACGCGGCATTTCGCCGCATGGGCTTCACAAAGGACGAAGTGACGGCACATGGCCTACGCTCAACGGCTTCGACCATGCTCAACGAGAGCGGGCTCTGGCACCCGGATGCCATCGAAAGGGCTCTCGCGCACGGCGACAGTAACGCTATCCGAGGCGTGTACAATCGCGGCAATTACTGGGATGAGCGTGTGAAAATGGCTCAGTGGTGGAGTGACTATTTAGACAGTCTTCGGCATCGGGATTAGCGGCCGTGGGGCATGTGCAACGGCGCGCCACCAAGCGTGCGACTTAATTGTCGCTATCTAAAGTCGTCGAAACGACCGCATTCTTGCAACAGGCTGATTGCAGTTTGCAGTCGGTCAGGTGTCGGAACCGGAACTCCGCCAACCGAGGCTCCGGGAGTTAGCGTCCAGCCCCCTTCGTCCATCACGATCCGTAAGCGCAACAGTGAAGCGTCCCGGGTTTTCCGGAGGCTCCTATTTGTGAGAAGGAGCCACAATGAGCGCTACAAGGAACAAGTTTTCGCCTGAGTTTCGCGACCGTGCGGTACGGATGGTGGAGGAGCATCGGGGAGATTATCCGTCAGAGTGGGCGGCAATGACCTCGATTGCCGGAAAGGTCGGCTGCACGACCGAGACGCTGCGCCGCTGGTGCCGCGAGGAGGCGAGCCGACGAGCGGGACCAGCGGCGCAGGCCGCCAGTGACCGGGATCGGGTCAAGGCGCTGGAGCGCGAGGTGAAGGAGCTTCGCCGGGCCAACGAGATCTTGCGTAAGGCCTCGGCATATTTTGCTCAGGCGGAGCTCGACCGCCACGGCAAATGGTGATGTCGTTCATCGACGCTCACCGGGGTGAACTGGGTATCGAGCCGATCTGCCGCGAACTGGCGGTCGCCCCGTCCTCCTATCACGAACATGCTGCCCGCCTTGCCGATCCCGGAAGGCGTCCTGCCCGTGCCCAGCGGGACGACGATCTCATGGAAGACATCAAGCGTGTCCATGAGAACAGGTTGGCTTCGCCGCCCTTCGGGTCGGCCTCTATGGCACGCGCAAGGTCTGGCACCAGTTGCGGCGCGAAGGCATCGCTGTAGCCAAGTGCACCGTGGAGCGGCTGATGCGGACCATGGGGCTGGCAGGCGTTCGGCGGGGCAAGACGACGGTCACTACCGTCAGCAACCCGAAGGCGCCATGCCCGCTCGACAAGGTCAACCGCGAGTTCCGCGTCAGCCGGCCCAACGCCCTGTGGGTGGTCGACTTTACCTATGTCCACACCTGGGCCGGGTTCGTCTACGTCGCCTTCGTGATCGATGCCTATGCCCGGCGTATCGTGGGCTGGAAGGTCAGCACCAGCGCCACGGCGAACTTCGTTTTGGATGCCCTGGAGCAGGCGATCCACGCCCGCAGACCCGGCCCCGATGACGGCCTGATCCATCACAGCGACAGGGGCGTGCAATATCTGGCCATGAACTACACCCAGCGCTTGGCAGAGGCCAACCTCGTCCCGTCCGTTGGCAGCGTCGGCGATAGCTACGACAATGCCTTGGCCGAGACGATCAACGGTCTCTACAAGGCGGAAGTGATCTGGCGGCAGCGGTCATGGCCGAGCGTATCGGCTGTTGAAATGGCAACCCTGCGCTGGGTCGACTGGTTCAACAACCATCGCCTGTTCGGCCCCATCGGGCACATCCCACCCGCCGAGGCCGAAGCCAATTACTATGCAGCCAGAGGGAACCTCGATATGGCCGCATGACTCAAATGAAACCGCCTCCGGAAAACCCGGGACGCTTCACAAAGCAGGTACCACCAATTGAAATCTAAAATCATTCGGTTGAGGTGGATTCACCGACATGTTATGGAATAACTAGAGACACGGTGGCATAAAAAGAGAATCAAATCATCCCATATGGAGCTATTCAGGGCCAGCAAGAGGGTCATTGATTTATATAGGTGGCAGAATATATTTCACATCAAATACATATACTTAATTATTGTTTCCTCTTCTGGCACCATCTACCTGCTCGCAGGTAAGCTAGATTGTTTCCGCGCCGACTTCGGCACCCCTATAGCGAAGGTGCTTGTCCGGCAGCGCAAAGGCGCGCGCAAGGTGCAGGTGTCGCCATTGTCCCCGGAACTCCCATTCCAGGCTGAGGCCGATCCTGTGCCATCCTGCCTTGCGGAAGGCGCGCAGGGAGGGTTTGTTGGACCACCACACGAATGCGACAGCCCGCGCCGCTCCGTTTTCGAGATAGCGCGCCGTCGTGTGATCGATCAGCGTCACCGCCAATCCCTTTCCGCGGTCGGCCTCTTCGGTAACGACGTCCATGATCGCGATCTCGTTCGCTTTCAGGGGCCAGGTTGCGTCGCGGGTGTATTGGGCTGCGTCCGCATAATGGATCACCGCCTGCGGACGCCCGTCGCGGCCAATTGCAAAGCCGCCGAGCCCCGCGTCGCGATAGGTCAGCGCGTTGCGCACTTTCGCGGTGTCGCTGCAGGCAAGAAGCGCCGCGATCGCATCGTCGACGGGGCTGATCGCCTGGCCCGGCTGCAACTGCGTGCGAACCGAAGGATCGGCGCGGGCGACGATCCAGTTTATGCGATAATCGCTGACGATGCGGTTCGCCAATCGCCTTGCGAGACGTTTCACGCCCGCTCAAGCCCGCAGAAAGCGCCGCATCCGCGCAAGCGCGCCGTTGCGCTGCGCAAGCGTTTTGCCCGCCGCGACCGAACGATCGAACACCGCCAGCGCGCCCAGCAGCAGGCGGCTTGAGAGGGTACGCTTCAGCAGGAAGAACGAGCAGGCATCGACAAAATCCGTGCCGAACAATTGCTTGTGCGCGCCTTCGCCTTCGGTGAAATCGAAATAGGTATAGCGTTCCTCTGCAAACAGACGGCGAAGCGCCTCCATTTGCAGCACTGTGCCTGCCGACAGGTTCGCGCGATCGGGATCGTAACCGAGAAAGGCGTAAGTCACGACGTTGTCGATTACCGGCAGGAAAAGATAGCTGACGGGCGCGTCGTTCAGGAACAGCAGGTAGGCGCGCAGCCTGTCAGCCCCGGCAAGTGCGCGCATTTCGTCCACGAATGCTTCGTCTTCGGGCAGCCCGGCGTCGAGCAGGCGCGCCTGGTACGTCTTGCGCGAAAGCGGCATGGCGTCGACCAGGAATTGGTCAAGTTCGTCCGGCGTGCGATACTCGCGCACGTCCAGCGTGCCGCCGCCCAGATCCTGTATCTTGCGGCGCTTTCGATTAAGCGTGGAACGCGCCCGCGAAGAGAACCGGCCAAGGTAACCTTCATAGGTGCCCGCCATGTCGATGTAGAACCGGCGATAGACGTGCAGCCCGCCCATAACGAAGCCTGGATGATCCGCCACGATCGCGGGAAGCATCGCGCGTGGCACCGAATGTACGCGGTATCCTTCGCGACCATCTTCCAGTTCGGGCAGGCAGGCGGCGGTTCCGGCAACGAGTTGGGAGAGGCCGAACGCCACGGTCTGCAATGGCCTGCGCATTTCGGCGATCTTGCGCGATCCGATGACGAAGCGGATCGAAACGTCTCCGGCGTTCATCGCGCACCGTAAAGCGCGTTGGCGACAAGCTGTTCGGAAAGGCGCTGGCCGGTCCGCAGGAAGCCGGGCGGCAGGACCGGCGTGTACTGGCGGCCCTGCACGGCCGGAGGGCGCCGGGCAAACGTGGCGCTTTGCGCGCCGTCCAGCCTTGCCAATCCTTGGCAGAAGCGTTCGAAGCGGTGCTTCACGATGCGGTTCGCCCGCAGTCGGTCGCGGCTGAGCAGTTCGAAGCTGTGCGACACGATGGTGAAGCTGTCCACGCCGCCCTGGACCGCGTGATTGATGGCGGCCAGCATCTCGCCGCTGCCAAGCGCGGTGACCTGCGCGTGCCGAAGCCCCTCCCCGCGTGTGCCGATGCAGCCGACCGGCACTTCCACCACGCCTTCGTGCATCATGGGCTGGCGGTCTTCCGGCCCAAGCGAGATGTCGCACAGCGAACCGGCAATGCCCGGGCAATGGCTTGTGTCATAACGCAGGCCCAGTTCCGCAAGTGCGCGCAAGGTGTCGTCGTCCGCGCCATAGTTCCCGGCGCGGAAGGCGACGGGAAACGGCGCGCCCGCCCATTGCAGAACGCCCGCGGCATAGGCGATCAGTTCGCACTGGTCGTCGAACGCGAAGTCCTTGATATTCGTCCCCGTGCGCCCGTCCAGCGGATTGGCCGGGCCGGCAAGCGCAAGCCATTCGGTATGAAGGTGCAACTGCACGTCGTGGCCGCGCGAAACGATGGGGCCGACGACATCGGCAATCGCTTCCACCCCCCACAGCAGCGCGGGCATGGGATCGACGAAGAACACCGCCTTGATCCCGTGGCGATCGAACACGTCCATCTGATAGCCGATGCCCACTTCCCCGCCGGGGGTGTCGCAGCGGATGGAGCGGGCGAATGCCTCTTCCCGTCCGTGTGCGGCGAAGGCGGCCGAATATTCGGTGTCGATGGTGATATAGACCGACGTCATGGGCCGTGGGACCGATCCGAAAGATGCGGCGCGGTTGCCCCGCGCGCGATAGAACACGGTTCGTGGTATCGGCGCCGGGTTAATTCCGCGTTTCCTTGCACCGTTCCTTGTACCGTTTGCTGGGCGGATTGGGACGACGGGGCGAAGTGCTGTATGCTGCGCGCATGAAACCCAGCCGCAGGGGAGACGCGACGTGACCGACGAGACCACTCCGCCGCCATCGGGCCAGCAGCCGTCCGGCGGCTTCGATTTCAACCGGCCGACGGTTATCGCGCTTTTGTATATCTTCTCCTTCGCCACCGGGATTTCGGGCATCGTGGGCGTGATCCTGGCCTATTCGTGGCGCAACGAGGCGATGGAGCCGTGGGAGGAGAGCCATTACACATACCTGATCCGCACCTTCTGGATCGCGCTGGCCGGCACCATACTGGGCATGGTGCTGATGATCGTGCTGGTGGGCGTGCTGGTGATCATGGCGGCCGCGGTGCAGATGCTGGTGCGCAGCGTTTTCGTGATGGTGAACGCGCAGAAGAAGGCGCCCATGCCGCACCCGGAAACGCTGGTGGCCTGAAGCGCCATCGGCAAGACAGGCCAGGCGCGGTGCGAGCGCCGGAAATGCGGGAATCCTGCCCGCCCCGCAAAGCGATTGTGCCCTACCCGATCAAGCGATAGGTTCCCATCCGCGGGCCGATTCCAGGCGCCACAAAGGCGATGCCGGCCCGCGATCGAGAGGAGCATTCGCTATGAACCAGCCTGAACATTCCGCCCAGAATCCGCCACCGCCCACGCTGGGCATCGCCCTGCTGATATGGCTGGGCGTGATCGTTGCGATCATCGGCTTCGTGGCCATCGGCTATGCCCTGTCGCTGGTGCCGCTTTATGCCGGGTTCACGCTGGTCTGGTACTGGGCGAATGTCGACAAGCTGAGCTTCACCTTCGCGCCGGCGACCGTGGTCGGCGCTGTGGCCGGGACGGCGAATGCATGGCTGCTGCAATGGGCGGCCGCAAACCACAACACCGCGCTGATCGTCGCCGCGCTGGCGATTTTGGCGGTGGTGCTGCTGTTGAGCATCATGGAACGCGCGCAGATTTTCGCCAACGCGTCCTATATGCTGTTCGTTACCGTCGCCTGCGCGCCGCTGCTGCAACAGGGCGAAAACTTCGTGCAGGTGATCGAGACGATCCTGCTGGGCGCGGTCTATTTCGGCGGACTGGTGTGGATCGGCATGAAGGCGTTCGGCGGCAGCAAGACCGAACAGGCCGCCGAAGAGCGGCTGGGCGTGGAAGCCTGACGGGCACAGAGCGCACGTAAAACGGCACCGACAGCGCGCAGGCGGGCACCTCAGCCCGTCGGTTCGCTGGCGGTGGACGGTGCAGCAGACGGCGATGCGGCGGGTGCGCCGCCGGTCGTGCCCTGGTGCATCGCATCCTGATTCATCGCGCCCTGATTCATGGCGTCGTTGTTCATGCCTGCACCGTTCGTCCCGGTGCCATTCATTCCGGTGCCGTTCATCGCGCCCATCGTGGCGGGTGCGGCGTTGGCGGGATCGCCTACAGGCTCGTTATAACCGCGCGGGATCATCGAGACCATCAGCGCCACGACCAGCACCACGATCAGCGAGCCCAGCACCCAGACCCAGCGCTTTCCGCTGAGCGGCAGTTCTTCATCTTCGGGTTCCACGGGATGACTCCTTTATCGGTTCTATCCGGCATTCCCTGTCGGGATCACGCGATCAACGTGCGGGGCGGCGGGGTTGTTCCGACGCGCGCCGCAGCGCCCGCCCGTCCGTTCTCGCGAGGTTCAGGGAGAATGGGGCAAAGCCGGATTCGTCCTTGGGGAGCGCCGCCCGCGCCGGTCACGCCATGCGCGCCGCGCGGGAGCGAACAAGGAAAGGCCCGGAAAATGGCCGCGACAACAGCATCCCCCCTGCCGGCCGGCGCCGCGCCGCCGAACGATGGCGAGCCGCATGACGGCGTGCGCCGCAGGGACTTTATCAACGTTGCCGCGATAAGCGCGGCGGGCGTGGGCGGGCTAGTAACGCTCTATCCGCTGATCAGCCAGATGGCCCCTTCGGCCGACGTGCTGGCGCAGAGCACAACCGAAGTGGACATATCCTCGGTCCAGCCGGGGCAGGGCATCGTCGCCAAGTATCGTTCGCAGCCGCTGTTCCTGCGCAAGCTGACGCAAAAGGAGATCGCGCGGGCGAACGCGGTGCCGCTTTCGGAACTGCGCGATCCGCAGACGCTGGCCGAACGCACCAAGCCCGGTCACGAGGAATGGCTGATAACGATGGGCGTATGCACGCACCTTGGCTGCGTGCCGCTGGGCATCACGTCAGACCAGGACCGCGGCGACTATGGCGGCTATTTCTGCCCCTGCCACGGATCGCAATACGATACCGCCGCCCGCATCAGGAAGGGTCCCGCGCCGAAGAACCTTGTGGTGCCGGATTGCGTGTTCAAGACGCCGACCGTGGTGAAGGCGGGGGTGAAATCGCTGACGGCGGCGTGATGGGGTGGCAGTTCAATCTCGCTGGGAGAACCGAAGCCCGATTGTCAAATGAGTCAATCTTCTACGTAGAGTTGATCGCTGATCCCAAACACCACAATCGGACAGCCACCCCCAGAACCACCACGGAGACGTGGCAGGAGCTTTCCCATGTGTGTTGTCGAATTTCCGTAGCTGGATCCCTTACCCAATCTATTGAAAATCACTTGCAATTCTGAACACCTGGTAATGATAACCCCAACATCAATCACTTGAAGGTCAAACAAAAGTCTGAAATTGTTCAAATCGCGATCGTAGAACGGATCTTTATTGTTCCATTCCACCTCAATCGCAACTCGATCCTTAAAACAATCAACAGCGTGGGTCGGAGATTCGGTTGCCTCGCCATCAACTACGATTGAGGTTGCAAATTGCCTCTCGGTCCAGCCCGCTTCTTTTAGAGGCTTCTCAAGCCGAGCCACGATAGAAGATCGATTGCCCCCTGCGGCGACGACTTCGCTACGCAAAAGCCGAAAGATTCGAAGAGCGTTTTGAATTTCGTCCCACTCGTTTGGGCAAGCTGTCGCCAGAATGCCAACGGCGTTGCGCCATTCATGCACTTCATAGAGAGCGACAATGTCAGGCGGGACAAGATGATCAGTTGTCACTGCTTATTCTGCCGGAATCGCCGTAGCACTGTTATAGCCGTAAGTCGCCCAATCAGGGGCATAACTATCATCTGCCTGGTTGCCCCAAACGGTCCAGCCTTTACGCTTACCTCGGCTGAACAATTCGATGCGTGGCCCCCAACTACATTCCTCAATAATCTTGTATTGTTCGTCAGGTTTGCGGCTGTGTTCGCGCTTTCGACTCTGGATCATATTCACCTGCCGACGTCCAGCATCGAGCGTACGCGCATTCTTTCCACGTACACCGAACAACAGGAGTTCGGTCACGTTACGAAAATAGAAGCCTACTCCGCGACCGTCTGACCCGCCGTCTTTCCGCACTTTGTGCCAGACAATGTTGGAAACATAGCGAAAGCCCCACGCCTCCATTACCTTGAGGCCATCAGGTAGCAACGCGTTAGGTACCCACATATATAAATGCGACGGATCAGCGGCAATTTCCTGCACTGGCAAAGCGCAAATTTCGTCAAGCGTCATCGTTCCATAGCGGTTGAGACGCTTGTGTTCGGGTGCAACCTTGCCAGTGCGGTTCTGAAACTGCCACGGTGGATCAGCAAGAACTGTCCCGAACTGCTTGCCACGCGCAGTTCGAATAAGATCAAGATGCGCGGCGAGTGGACCATCTGATGAGAACATAACGAGATCCTATGCACATGCTGTGCATGGGTCAAATTGTTTATTTGCCACCCTACTCCGCCGCGATTCCCGCCTTCGAGAACATGTCCTCGCCGTCGTCCTCGCCCGCGTCGTCTACAACGTCGTTGGCCTTCGCCTTGCGGCGGCTGTCGAAGCTGGACCACACGTCCTGCCAGTTGCCGCGCGTTGCGCCCTTCGAATATTCGGTGGCGCGCGTTTCGAAGAAGTTGGCGTGTTCCACCCCGTTCAGCAGCGGGGTCAGCCACGGCAGCGGGTGATCCTCGATCATGTAGATCGGCTGGAAGCCGAGCTGGCCCAGCCGCCAGTCGGCGATATAGCGGATGTAGCGCTTGATGTCCTTGGCGCTCATCCCCGGAACCGGCCCCATTTCAAACGCCAGGTCGATGAAGGCATCTTCCAGCCGCACGGTCTTCTGGCAGCAATCGATGATGTCTTCCTTCACCGCCTTGGTCAGGCAGTCGCGTTCGGCGGTAAAAGCGTGGAAAAGGCGCGTGATGCCTTCGCAGTGCAGGCTTTCATCGCGCACCGACCAACTGATGATCTGGCCCATGCCCTTCATCTTGTTGAAGCGCGGGAAGTTCATCAGCATGGCGAAGCTGGCGAAAAGCTGCATCCCTTCGGTAAAGCCGCCGAACATCGCCAGCGTGCGGGCGATATCCTCGTCCGATTCCACGCCGAATGTGTGCATGTAGTTCGCCTTGTCGGCCATCTCGGTATAGTCAAGGAAGGCCGAATATTCGGCTTCCGGCATTCCGATGGTATCGAGAAGGTGCGAATAGGCGGCGATGTGGATCGTCTCCATATTGGAGAACGCAGCCAGCATCATCTTCACTTCGGTCGGCTTGAACACGCGGCCGTATTTTTCGTGATAGCAATCCTGCACTTCCACGTCCGCCTGCGTGAAAAAGCGGAATATCTGCGTGAGCAGGCTGCGCTCATGCTCTGAAAGCTTCTGCGCCCAGTCGCGGCAATCCTCGCCCAGCGGCACTTCTTCGGGCATCCAGTGCACCTGCTGCTGGCGCTTCCAGAAATCGTAGGCCCAGGGATATTCGAACGGCTTGTAAACCTTGCGGGCTTCGAGAAGGGACATGGGCTTTTCCTGTCAGCGAGTGTGCGGAAGCGGGGTGAAGGGAACGGGCGCGAAAGCAATGCGCGCACGCGAAAGGGCGGCGCGCGAAGGCACCGCCCGTGCGAATATCTGTTGTTTGCAGGTTGGGCGAAGCGCCCGCGGGCGCCGCGCGGTTATTTCCAGAACCAGCCGGGCTTTATGTTCCGCTTCGCGCGGTTGCGGAACATGACGATGTACATCCACAGCCCCGAAAAGCTGAAGAACACCATCACAAGGCCCGACAGCACAGAGATCGCGGTGCCCAACGGCCCGAACGTCTCGCCCGAATGCAGGTGATGGAACAGGCCCACCATGCTGCGGATGCCGCCGGCATCGGCGCGCGGGGGCAGGCAGCGCCAGCCTTCGGGACACGCGAACCCGGCGGGCGGCGCGGGCGGCGCCGCGGCTTCCGTTCCCGCCGGCCACAGGACCGCGACCTGGCTGAGCACGCCGGTTACCGCGATCCACAGCAGGAACACTCCGAAAAACACTGAAATCCAGCGGTGCCACTTGCGCATCGACCATCACTCCTTGCCGGTCATTTCTCCGGCGCGCAGCCAAAGCCGAGCGGACCGGCAAGGTCCAGTCACACAGTGTCGCAAGGTGTAACGCACGCGCATTCATGCGGCGAACTCCCGAAAGCGCGGGAGGATGCCGCCCGCCATCACTGGCAGGCGAGGCATTCCTCGTAATCGGTTTGCTGCCCAAGCTCGTACTTCGCGGCCTCGGGCGTGTTGTCGGCTTCCACCCCGCCGGCGAACCCGGCGCGCTGCACCGATTTGGAGCGGAGGTAATAGAGCGACTTGATGCCCTTTTCCCACGCCTGGAAGTGCAGCATGGCCAGATCCCACTTGTCCACGTCGGCCGGGATATAGAGGTTCAGCGACTGGGCCTGGTCGATATAGGGCGTGCGGTCCGCCGCGAATTCCAGCAGCCAGCGCTGGTCGATCTCGAAGCTGGTCTTGTAAACCGCCTTTTCCTCCGGCGAGAGGAAATCGAGGTGCTGGACCGAGCCGCCGCGCTCAAGGATCGAATTCCACACGTTGTTGGAATCCTTGCTTTTCGATTGCAGCAGCTTTTCAAGATAGGGGTTCTTCACCACGAAGCTGCCCGACAGCGTCTTGTGGGTATAGATGTTCGCGGGGATCGGCTCGATGCAGGCGCTGGTGCCGCCGCAGATGATGCTGATCGACGCGGTCGGCGCGATCGCCATCTTGCAGCTGAAACGCTGCATCATGCCCATTTCGGCCGCGTCCGGGCACGCCCCGCGTTCCTGCGCGAGCATGATGGAGGCTTCGTCCGCCTTCGAACTGATATGGCGGAACATCTTCATGTTCCACGCCTTGGCCATCGCCGTTTCGAAGCCGATGCCCTTCTGCTGCAGGAACGAGTGGAAGCCCATCACGCCCATGCCGACAGACCGTTCGCGTGCGGCCGAATACTTGGCGCGGGCCATCTCGTCCGGTGCGCGGTCGATATAGTCCTGCAGCACGTTGTCGAGGAAGCGCAGCACGTCTTCGATGAAGAGCTTGTCGGCGTTCCATTCGTCCCAGGTTTCCAGGTTGAGCGACGACAGGCAGCACACCGCCGTGCGGTCGTTGCCCAGGTGGTCGCGCCCGGTGGGCAGCGTGATCTCGCTGCACAGGTTCGAGGTGGAAACCTTCAGGCCCAGTTCGCGGTGATGCTTGGGCATCATGCGGTTCACCGTGTCCGAGAACACGATGTAGGGCTCGCCCGTGGCCAGCCGCGTTTCGACCAGCTTCTGGAACAGGCTGCGCGCATCGACCGAGCCACGCACGCTGCCGTCGCGCGGGCTTTTCAGCTCGAACTCGGCCCCGTCGCGCACCGCTTCCATGAACTCGTCGGTCAGCAGCACGCCGTGGTGCAGGTTCAGCGCCTTGCGGTTGAAGTCGCCCGAAGGCTTGCGGATTTCAAGGAACTCCTCGATCTCGGGGTGCGAGATGTCGAGATAGCAGGCGGCCGAACCGCGCCGCAGCGACCCTTGCGAAATGGCAAGCGTCAGGCTGTCCATCACGCGCACGAAGGGGATGATGCCGCTGGTCTTGCCGTTAAGGCCCACCGGCTCTCCGATGCCGCGCACCGCGCCCCAATAGGTGCCGATGCCGCCGCCGCGGCTAGCCAGCCACACGTTCTCGTTCCAGGTGCCGACGATGCCTTCCAGGCTGTCGTCCACCGAATTGAGATAGCAGCTGATCGGCAGCCCGCGCCCGGTGCCGCCGTTGGACAGCACGGGCGTTGCCGGCATGAACCACAGGTTGGAAATATAGTCGTAAAGCCGCTGCGCGTGTTCGGCATCGTCGGCATAGGCATCGGCGACGCGCGCGAACAGGTCCTGATAGGTTTCGTTCGGCAGCAGGTAGCGGTCGTCCAGCGTCTCTTTCCCGAACGCGGTCAGCTTCGCATCGCGCGCGGGATCGGTGACGATGTTGAAACGCCGGGCGTTGATCGTCTTTGAATCGCTCTTCGGTTCGGCCGCGACAGCCGCCGCTGCGGCCGCGCTCACGCCCGCCGCCATGGCGTCTACCAGCGCCTCCGATCCCGAATCCTTCGCATCCATGTTCATCGCCGCACCTGTCTTGTCCGCAACGGCCGCATCCGCGTCGGCGTTATCCGATGCCTTGTCCGGCGCCCGCGTCTCTTTCGGCCCCGTATCGGTTGCCGACATTGCCGCTTCGTCCAGATCCGTCGCATCGTGCGCCACCGAACCGTCTCCAGCCCTGAAATCCATGCCTGCCCCGCCTTTCCGGGCGCCGCGCAAACCGCGCCGGACACCCTTGTGATCCCTGTTTCGCGCGGAACGCCGGAATGCCCGATGTTCCACTTGTGTTCGAATCGGCGAAGGAAGCCGACCCTAGCACCAAACCCGTCTGGAGATGCGAAAACTTATCCCCAGATGCACTGTCCCGGCCGGACCGCGGCGCCCCTTTCGCAGGACGCACGCCACCGTTCGCACCCCAAAGGGTGCGTGACCGCCCCAAACAAGGTTTAGAGGTCCCCCGTCATTCCGACCACTACCCATAGTGCCTTTTCGTGAGTCGGACGCAAGAGGGTAAATGCGGGATTGACGGTGCGGTTCGTCGTATGTGCGATTCGTTTCGTCGCACCCCGCACCATGCTGCAAGGCCGCGACGCGTGGACCGAGCAAGGCTGGCGGGTTGCGCAAGGGGGTATTTGGCGTTCCGAGATTTTTTTTGCACGCCGCGTCTAAATTGTGGACAAGGTCGCATCGAACCGGAGCGACGACAGCTCCGGCGAAGGGAGAAAATACAATGATCAATATCCTGTCGACTGTCCTGTCCGGTCTGGTGATCGGCATCCTTGCCCGCTTCTTCTATCCCGGCGCGGTGGAGATGGGCTGGTTGCTGACCATCGGACTGGGCGTTGCCGGTTCGCTGCTGGCCGGGCTTGTGACCACGCGCGGCAAGATGAACCAGGGCTTCCACATGGCCGGCTGGATCGCCTCGATCATCGGCGCGATGGTGCTGATCTTCGTCGCGCGCCTTATCGGCCTGGGCTGACGGGCCACCTGCGAAAGGGAACCCCGCAGGAAAAACAGGGGCGGCCCGCGCCGGCTTCGTCCGCAGAACCGAAGCCGGCGCGGGCCGATACCGCAGGCAGGATCGGGGGTTCAGCCGGCGGTAAGGGTCTTACCCGTGGTAAGCGCGACTTCGGTTGCGCCCTGCGATGACCGGGCCAGGCGCACCATGTCACGGTCGGCCTGGCGGTGCAGGCGGGCAAGCGTCACTTCGTCCGCCGCGAACACGATGTTCGCCCGCACGCTTTGCATGGAACTGCTGCTGCGCGGCATCGGCTCTATCCCGGAAAGGCCGGCCACGGCGTTCAGCGCCGCACGGTCAAGCCGCGAACTGCCCGAGGTGCGGCGCAGCACCACATCGACCGGCGCGCCGTCCGCGCCGACGCGGAAGCTGATGGAGGCATAACCGGATTCAGGCCCGTTGCGCCCGAAATAGCTCGGATAGCGCAAGTTGGTGTCGATCGCCCCGGAAACGTCGGCGACCCAGGCGGCCAGCGTGGGTCGGTTGGCCTCGATTTCGATAGGGGTGCGTCCTTGCGCCGCCACTTGCACGGGCGAAAGCAGAACGACGGCAGAAGCCGCCACAAGGGCGTATTTCATCGCAACATCCTTCCCATTTTGTTTTTGCCGGCCGCAACCAAAAACGGCGCGAAAACGCGCTTGACGAGTTTAGTAGCGGCCGAAGGGGGGATGGCATGCGTTCTGCGGACCACGCGCTGTCCCAACCGGAACAGCAACATTAAATTGCCCACTGGTCAAGAGCGCCGCAATTTACCGTAAGCTAAAACCCTGATGGTCGATGTAAAATTTTTCGACACCCGGTCGGATACTGTACCGGAAGCCTGCATTTTCCACGCGGTCCCAGCCCGGTCCGCCAATCCCGGTCGTTACGGAAACGCGAGTCGGCCGATGATGGGGGTGCGGGGTGGACGCGCACAATCGCCCACCCGCCTGCCAAATAGTGAGGCGAACTTCAGATTTGGGCCACCAGGGTCTGCGGGGATTCAGGTCAGGCCGCCTGTGCCTCTTCCGGCATGTACTTGAGCACGTGTCCGGCGAAATCGACATCCTGCCTGTTCGCCGCGCCATCGATGGCAAAGCCGGCATAGCCCTTGTCCGCCACGTCGTCGCAAATGTCGCGATAGGCGTGGACCCCGCCAATGAAGGGCATGAAGATGCGCGGCTTGCCCGGTATGTTCGCGCCCAGGTACCAGGAATTGGCCTGCATATAGACCGTCGGTTGGGCAAATTCGTTGCCCATCGCCACCCAGCCCTGTTCGAACTCGGGCAGCGGCTCGACCTCGCCCGCACCGCGCTTTTCCATCTCGGCCAACAGCGCGGCGATCCATTCCACGTGCTGTTCGATCGAGGTGACCATGTTGGACAGGACCGAGGGGCTGCCCGGGCCGGTGACCATGAACAGGTTGGGAAAGCCCGCGCTCATCAGCCCCAGATAGGTGAGCGGCCCGCCTTCCCACTTGTCGTTCAGCGCCAGCCCGTCACGCCCGCGGATGTCGATCCGGCTCAGCGAACCGGTCATGGCGTCGAAGCCCGTCGCCAGGACGATGGCGTCGACGTCGTATGTCCCGCCAGTGGTGCGCACGCCGGATGACACCACCGTTTCGATCGGCGTGGCGTTCAGGTCCACCAGATCCACGTTGTCGCGGTTGTAGGTCTCGTAATACTCGATATCGACGCAGAGCCGCTTCGACGCGAAGGGATAGCTGGTCGGGCACAGCAGCTCCGCCACTTCGGGATCGTCCACGCGTGCACGTATCCTGTCGCGGACATAGCCGGCGATCCGGTCCGCCGCGGCAAGGTCCAGCCCGCTGTCCGGGTGCGAGCCGACGAAGCCCACCAGCCCGCCGACCGCCCAGCGCCGGTCGAGATCGGCCTTCAGTTCTTCCGGCGTGGATGCCAGCACGGGCTTTTCCGTCGGCGGCAGCACGCGCGACGCGCCGACCAGCGAATGCCGCGCCTCCTTGCGCATTTCGGGATAGACCGCCTGGATCTTCGCGTGGTCTTCGTCCGTCAGCGGGTGGTTGTGCGCGGGCACCGCGAAGTTGGGCGTGCGCTGGAACACGGTAAGCCGGTCCGCCTGCCGGGCGATGTGCGGGATGGACTGGATCGCGCTGGACCCGGTGCCGATCACCGCCACGCGCTTTCCGGTAAAGTCCACGCCTTCGTGCGGCCACTGGCCGGTCATGTAGATCGGGCCGGAAAAATCGTCGAGGCCGGGGATGTTCGGCCGGTTGAACGAAGACAGGCAGCCCGTGCCCATGATGCAATAGTGCGCGCTGTAGTGTTCGCCCTTGTCGGTCTCGATCGTCCAGCGCTTGCTGTCGTCATCCCACCTTGCGGACGTTACCCGCGTCGAGAAGGCGATGTCCCGGCGCAAGTCGAACCGGTCCGCCACATGGCGCAGGTAGGAAAGGATTTCGGGCTGCGCGGCATAGCGTTCGGACCATTTCCATTCGCGTTGAAGGTCTTCGTCGAACGAATAGGAATATTCGAAGCTCTCGATATCGCAGCGCGCGCCCGGATAGCGGTTCCAGTACCAGGTGCCGCCCACATCGTCGCCCGCTTCGATGACGTGCGTGGAAAGGCCCATCTTGCGCAACGTGTGCAGCATATAGAGGCCGGAAAACCCGGCTCCAACAACAAGAGCGTCAACCGTTCGCGCTTCCGCGGGGCGCCCGTTCCCAGTGCGCTCGTCCATTGCAATTCTCCCGATCGTATCGTTTGCGCTATCATGCGATAGGCAGGCCGGTGAGTCCAGCCGATGCAACAATGCGAAGGGGATGGCTTGGCCCGCGCCGCCTCGTCCGCAGAACCGAAACCGGCGCGGGCCGCTACCGCAGGTGGAAGCCGGGCTTCAGCCGGCGGTAGGAGCAGCGCTTGTCGTCAGGGCAATTTCGTTCCTGCCCTCGGAAGTGGCTGCCAGCCGGGCCATGTCGCGCCTTTCCTCGCGTGCCAGTTCGGCCAGAGTCACCGCGTCCGCCGCGAACAGGATATTGGCGCGCACCTTGCGCGCGACGCCAGCGGTCGCGGGCAGCGGACCGATGTTCGTCATACCCGCAACCGCAAGCATCGCCGCGCGATCGAGGCGCTTGTTGCCCGTCGAGCGGCGCAAGGTCACATCCACCGGCGATCCGTCCGCACCGACGCGGAAGGTGATCGAAGCGTATCCGGATTCAGGGAGAGCGGGGAAGCTGTCCAGAGGATAGCGCAGATTTTCGTCGAGCGCCTTCGATACATCGGACACCCAGCCGGAAAGCGTCACGCGCGGCGCCTTGATCTCGATGGGAGCCCGATCCTTCGCAAGCGATTGCCCGGGCGCAAGCAGAACGACGGCGAACGCCGCCAGGTGAGCATAATTCATCGCAACATCCTTCCCGTTCATGTTGAACCGGCCACAACCGATCGGGCGCGATAACGCGCCAAACGATCACATTGCGGCCGAAGGGGGGATGACGTGCGTTCTGCGGGCCACGCGCTGTCCCAAGCGGACGGAAACAGGAAATTGCGCCGCAGTCAAACTTCAAGCAACTTTCAATTAACCAACGCCAAGATTTGCAATGTTAATTTTTTGACCTGAGCGTTCATCAGCGCGCGTCGCAACACCGGGCAGGTTCGATCAGACCGGCAGGATGGGCGGGAGCCGGTGCGACTCGGCCCGGCCAGAGGCGCGACACTGCCCCCCTGCGCTACCTGTTCAGGGCACCAGTATCGTCTCGCGCGCGGCGGGTTCGGTCTGCGGATAATCGAGGTTGTAGTGCAACCCGCGGCTTTCATGCCGGTGGCGCGCGCTCTTCACGATCAGTTCCGCCACCTGGTGCAGGTTGCGCAGTTCGATCAGGTCCGCCGTCACGCGGAAATGCGCGTAATATTCGGCGATCTCGGCCTTCAGCGTCTTGATCCGGTGTTGCGCACGCTCAAGCCGTTTGTTGGTGCGAACGATGCCCACGTAGTTCCACATGAAGCGCCGGATTTCGGTCCAGTTCTGCTTGATGACCACTTCCTCGTCAGAATCGGTCACGCGGCTGGCATCCCACGGGTTGAGCGCGGGAGGCGTATCGAACTCGTCCCAGTGTTCGATGATGTGATGCGCGGCGGAATCGCCGAATACGAAGCATTCGAGAAGCGAGTTGGAGGCAAGGCGGTTGGCGCCGTGCAGCCCGCTTTCCGAACATTCGCCAATCGCATAAAGGCCCGTCAGGTCCGCGCGCCCGTTCAGGTCGGTCAGCACGCCGCCGCAGGTATAGTGCTGCGCGGGGACGACCGGGATCGGCTCTTTCGTCATGTCGATGCCCAGCCCCAGCAGCCGTTCGTAGATCGTCGGGAAGTGATGCCGGACGAATTCGGGCTCCTTGTGGCTGATATCCAGGTGGACGTAATCGAGGCCGAAGCGCTTGATCTGGTCGTCATTGGCGCGCGCCACGATGTCGCGCGGGGCCAGTTCCGCGCGCTCGTCGTAATCGGGCATATATCGGTGGCCGGTTACAGGGTGCTTCAGTATCCCGCCTTCACCGCGAACCGCCTCTGTTATCAGGAAATTCTTGACCTCGAGGTTATAGAGGCAGGTGGGGTGGAACTGCATGAATTCCATGTTGGAGACGCGGCAGCCCGCGCGCCATGCCATCGCGATCCCGTCTCCCGTCGCGCCGCGCGGCGCGGTCGAGAACAGGTAGGTTCGCCCTGCCCCGCCCGTGGCAAGGATCGTCGCCTTGGCGGAAAGGCATTCCACCCGCCCCGCGTCCTTGTTCAGTGCATAGACGCCCCATGCGCGGCGCTGCCCCTTGGGGTGCGCGCGGTGCCGGTCGGTCACAAGGTCGATCGCGACCATGTTGGGCTTCAGCGTGATGTTGGGATGCGCATTCGCCGCCTTCAGCAACGCTTCCTGCACCGCCCAGCCGGTGGCATCGTTCACATGGACGATGCGACGATGCGAATGCCCGCCCTCGCGCGTCAGGTGAAGCGCGCCCTTTTCATTGTTGAACGGCACGCCCAGATCGATCAGCCGCTGGATCGCCTCGGGTGCGTGTTCCACCACGAATTCCACGGTTTCGCGCCGGTTGAGGCCCGCCCCGGCGACCATCGTATCGCGAATGTGGTCTTCGAACGTGTCGCCCTTGTCGAGCACGGCGGCGATGCCGCCCTGCGCCCACGCGGTCGATCCTTCGTCCAGTCCGCCCTTCGCCAGCACCATCACGCGGCAATGTTCGGCCAGCACCAACGCTGCCGTAAGCCCTGCCGCGCCCGAACCGACGATCAGGACATCATGGTTGCTCACGCCGGTTGCTTCGCGGTCAGTTCGACGAATACGTCTTCAAGGTCCGCCTCGCGCGTGGACACGTCGACAATGCCGCAACCCAGGCCCTGGACGACCGCCAGCACCTCGCCCGCGTTCATCCGGTCCTTGTCGTAGGTAATCTCTACCTCGCGCTCGTTGCTGATGCGGCTCTTGAGGAAAGCCTGGTGCTGCGGCGCCTGTTCAAGTTCGCGGTCGAGCGTCAGCACCACGATCTTCTCGCGCGCCATGTCCACCAGTTCGCGCGTCGGCTTGTCTGCGATCAACTGGCCGTGGTTGATGATCGCGATGCGGTCACACAGTTCCTCTGCCTCTTCGAGGTAGTGCGTGGTGAGCACCACGGTCACGCCTTCGTCGTTCAGTTCGGTCACCAGTTCCCAAAGCTGGCGGCGCAGTTCCACGTCCACGCCCGCGGTCGGCTCGTCCAGCACAAGGATCGGCGGCGAATGCACCATCGCCTTGGCGATCAGCAGGCGGCGCTTCATGCCGCCCGAAAGCGTGCGCGAATAGGCATCGCGCTTGTCGGCCAGGTGCACTTCGCGCAGCAGCGCTTCCGACCGGCGCAGCGCCTTGGGCACGCCATAAAGGCCCGCCTGGTTTTCCAGCACCTCATACGGCGTGAAGAACGGATCGAACACGATTTCCTGCGGCACTATGCCGATGCTGGCCTTCGCGTTGCGCATGTCGCGGTCGATATCGAAGCCCCAGATCTCCGCCGTGCCGGAGGTTTTCATCACCAGCCCGGCAAGGATGTTGATAAGCGTGGACTTGCCCGCGCCGTTGGGGCCGAGAAGGCCGAATATCTGGCCCTGCGGCACATCGAAGCTGACGCCGCCCAGCGCGAGCTTGCCCTCTCCCTTGCCGGTGGGGGCGTAACGCTTGACGAGATCCTTGATGCGGATGGCTGGTGGCGGGGTATCCATGCGCCGCTGCCTGCCGCGCGCGGCGCGCAAAGTAAAGGCCCGGATCGATCCGCAGGCAGCTTGCCGCACCGCAGCGATTTTGCTAGCGGCGCTGTCCATGATCCAGCCTCCTGAAACCGTGACGACCGACCAGCCCCGCGTCTGCTGCGACGGGGCCAGTTCGATCCGCTCCACCGGCGCCTACAAGCCCAGCGCACTGGGCCACCCGCGCATCTGGCTTGAGATCGACGAGAAGGGCTATGTCGACTGCCCTTATTGCGATCGTCGCTTCGTGCTTGAAGGCGGCCCCGCGCAGCCGGGCATCGACGAACTGGAACCGGGCGACCTTCCGGCGCCGGGAGACGGCTCGGTCGCGTAATCGCCGCGCCGGGCGTTGGCGCTTTGCGTCCAAGCGCCTATATCCGGCGGCATGACACAGACGCCCGATCCCCGTTCGCTGCTCTATCGTCCCGGCCTGCTCGATCCCGATACCGCGCAGCGGTTGACGGCAGAGGCGCTGAAAGCCTGCGACGATGGCGAGCTTTACATGCAGTTCATCGCCAGCGAATCGTTCGGGTTCGACGACGGGCGACTGAAGACGGCGGACTATTCGCGCGATGCCGGTTTCGGCCTGCGCGGCGTTTCCGGAGAGATGACGGGCTTTGCCCACGCGAACGAGATTTCCGCCGCCGCCATCGCGCGCGCCGGCGAGACGCTGGCGCTGCTCGATCCGGCGAAGGGCCAGCCCGCTCCGCCGCCGCGCAGCACCAACCGCCACCTCTATACCGACGCGTCCCCGCTGGACCTTGTGCCTTTCGAAAAGAAGGTGAAGCTGCTGGAAATGATCGACGCGGCCGCCCGCGCCCGCGACCCGCGCGTGGCACAGGTTTCCGCCTCGCTCGCCGCATCGTGGTCGGTGGTGGAAATCGTGCGTGCAGACGGCTTCATCGGGCAGGACATCCGCCCGCTGGTGCGGCTCAACGTGCAGATCGTGGCCGAACGCGACGGCCGCCGCGAGGTGGGCAGCTTCGGCATCGGCGGACGCCGCCTTTACGATGACCTGTTCGAACCGGAAACCTGGAACCGCGCGATCGACACCGCGCTGGCGCAGGCGCTGGCCAACCTTGAATCGGTGCCCGCGCCCGCCGGAGAGATGACCGTCCTTCTCGGCCCCGGCTGGCCCGGCGTGTTGCTGCACGAAGCGGTGGGCCACGGGCTGGAAGGCGATTTCAACCGCAAGGGCACCAGTGCCTTTTCCGGCCGCATCGGAGAGCGCGTGGCCGCCCCCGGCGTGACCGTGGTGGACGACGGCACGATGGCCGGCGTTGGCGGACAGGGCCGCCGCGGATCGCTTTCCATCGACGACGAGGGCACGCCGACGCAGGAAAACGTGCTGATCGAGGACGGTGTGCTGAAGGGCTATATCCAGGACCGGCTGAATGCACGCCTGATGGGCGTTGCCCCCACCGGTAACGGGCGGCGCGAATCCTATGCTCACGCGCCGATGCCGCGCATGACCAACACTTTCATGCGCGCCGGAAACGACGATCCGGCAGAGCTGCTTTCGCGCGTCAGGGACGGCATCTATGCCAAGTCGTTCGGCGGCGGGCAGGTGGACATCACCAGCGGCAAGTTCGTGTTCAGTTGCACGGAAGCCTACCGCGTGGAAAACGGAAAGCTGGGCGCGCCGGTCAAGGGCGCAACGCTGATCGGCGACGGCCCCAGCGTGCTGGGCAAGGTAACCGGCATCGGCAACGACCTGGAACTGGACGAAGGCATCGGCGTGTGCGGCAAGGGCGGCCAGTCGGTTCCGGCAGGCGTGGGCCAGCCGACCCTGCTGGTTTCGGGACTTACCGTTGGCGGAACCGCCTGAATCCGCGACAATTCGCGACAACAATTCGTGGAACTTCACCACCGGTTCAGCGCATTTGTGATTAGACTATCCGGGAAATTGCACGAAAGGACCGATTCCATGCGCAATACCGTTGCCAAGGTCGGCCTCGCGCTGGCCGCCGCGTCGATGATCGCCGTGCCCGCCGCCGAAGCCCGCACGAAAAAGACACCGCAGGAAGAACTGGCCAAGGCGCTGAAGGGCCGCGTCGCCGGAAAGCCGGTGAACTGCATCTGGATGCCAACCGTCGATTCCACCCAGATCATCGACAAGACCGCCATCATCTACAAGGCGGGAAGCACCTGGTATGTGAACTTTCCGAAGACCGGTGCGGATTCGCTGGACGACGACGATATCCTGGTGACCAAGCTATATACGTCCAACCTGTGCTCTATCGATACCGTGCAACTGCATGATCGCACGTCGGGCATGTGGTCCGGCTTTGTCGGGCTGGGGCCGTTCATCCCCTATACCAAGCCCAAGGACGGGCAAAAGGACGCGGGCGAAAGCGGAAAGTGACGCAAGTGACCCCGGCGGCAGGCGCATTGGCGTTTGGCGGGCTGGCCCGCGGGTGACGGCGGCAACGCGCTTCTGGGCGCGGGACATCCTGCATTTCTGGTTCGCAAAACTGCGTCCGCAGCAGCGGTTCGCACGCGACGATGCGGTGGATGCCCTGCTGCGCCGCCACTTCGCGCCGCTGCTTCCCGGCCTTTCGCACCAGCCTGTTTCCGGCTTCCTGTCCGATCCGCTGACCGCGCGCGCGGCGATCCTGCTGTTCGACCAGGTGCCGCGCAACGTGTTCCGCGACGATCCGCGCGCTTTCGCGTTCGATCCGCTCGCCCGCGCGATAACGCACGGCGCGATTGCGCGCGGGTTCGACAAGGGCCTTGCGCTGGAGCAGCGCCAGTTCCTTTACATGCCGCTGATGCACAGCGAACATATCGCCGACCAGCGCGAAAGCGTGCGGCGCTTCACATCGCTGGGCAGCGCCTATGTTACCGGGTTCGCCCGCGCGCACTATCGCATGGTGGCGCGCTTCGGCCGCTTCCCGCACCGCAACGCGGTTCTGGGCCGTGCCTCCACGCCTGCCGAAAAGCGCGCCGTCGCTGCCGGGAACCACTGGTAATACCAAGGCGCTAAGATGCTGACGCATCACGCCTTGGAAATGTTCAAGCGCCACACGGGCTTAACCAAAGCCCGATGAGTCAAGCTCATCGCGCTTGGGTATGACTTGCCAGTCGCGCGCGGTGCCCCTTATGGCGCGCGCATGAATCTCCGCCTTGCCACCCCCGCAGACGTTCCCGCGCTTGGCGCGCTGTCCCGGCGCGCGATGTCGGCCAAGTGGGAACATCTCTATCGCCCCGAAGATTTCGCCGCGTGGATCGAAAGCAGCCATTCGGACCGCAAGATCGAAAGCGAAATCGCCGATCCGGCAATGCGCGTCGCGGTGATGGAAGACGCGGGCGAACTGGTCGCGTTCTGCAAGCTCAACCTTTCGGCCAGCTTCGACCGCGACCATTCGGACGCTGCAAACCCGCTTGAACTGAAGCAGCTTTATACCGCGCCCGAACGGCTTGGCCGGGGGCTTGGCGCGCGGCTGATGGACTGGACGCTGGATCAGGCGCGCGCGGCGGGCGCGGACGAGATCCAGCTTTCGGTATGGAGCGGCAACCACGATGCGCAGCGGTTCTACCGTCGCTATGGCTTCGCGAAGATAGCGGACATCACGTATCCGGTGGGCGAACAGATCGACGAGGAGTTCCTTTTCGCGCTTCGTCTCTGACCGTTTGCCCCGCCCCGTCGCAGCGCCTATATGGCGGGCCATGTCTTCGATCCGTCCCTGGCGCGATATCGCGCGCCGAAACAGCCGCCAGATCATGGTCGGCAGCGTCCCCGTTGGCGGCGATGCGCCGATTACCGTGCAGACGATGACCAACACGCCCACGTCGGACGCGGCGGCGACGATCGACCAGATCCGCCGATGCGAGGACGCGGGCGCGGACCTGATCCGCGTTTCGTGCCCAGACGTGGAAAGCACTGCCGCGTTCCGTGCAATCGCAAAAGCCGCGCGGGTGCCGCTGATCGCGGACATCCATTTCCACTACAAGCGCGCGCTGGAAGCGGCGGATGCGGGCGCGGCCTGCCTGCGCATCAACCCCGGCAATATCGGCAGCAGCGAACGCGTTGCCGAAGTGGTGCGCGCGGCCAAGGCCAACGGCTGCGCGATCCGCATCGGCGTGAACGCGGGATCGCTGGAAAAGGACTTGCTGGAAAAATACGGCGAGCCCTGCCCCGAAGCGCTGGTGGAATCCGCGCTGGACCATATCAAGCTGCTGCAGGATCACGATTTCCACGAATACAAGGTGGCCGTGAAGGCCAGCGACGTGTTCCTTGCCGTTGCCGCCTATATGGGCCTTGCCGAAGCGGTCGATTGCCCGCTGCACCTTGGCATCACCGAAGCGGGCGGGCTGATTGGCGGAACGGTGAAAAGCGCGATCGGCATCGGCAACCTGCTGTGGGCCGGGATTGGCGACACGATCCGCGTATCGCTTTCGGCCGAGCCGGAGCAGGAAGTGCGCGTGGGCTTTGAAATCCTGAAATCGCTGGGCCTGCGCACGCGCGGGGTGCGCGTGGTTTCATGTCCCAGCTGCGCGCGGCAGGGCTTTGACGTGGTGAAGACCGTCTCGATCCTGGAAGACCGGCTGAGCCACATCAAGACGCCGCTCTCGCTTTCGGTGCTGGGCTGCGTGGTCAACGGCCCCGGCGAGGCGCGCGAAACAGACATCGGCATCACCGGCGGCGGTGCGGGCAAGCACATGGTCTATCTTTCGGGCGTGACCGACCACCACGTGACGAGCGACGCCATGCTCGATCACATCGTGGAACTGGTCGAAGCGAAGGCCGCCGAAATCGAGGCGCAGATGACCGACGCGGGCAAGGCCGACGTAGCCGCCTGAGCAATTGGTCCCGATCCAGCTTGAACTTTGCGTAACCCTTTGGCGCTAGACCTTGCGCCGATGGTACGGCTGCTTTCCATTGCCTTCGGCATGATCGGGATCATGCTGCTGGCCGCCCAGTTCCTGGGCGGGGCACATCCGCTTTCTCCCGCAGCCGATGCACCTGCCGTCACCGGCCGCAACCCGTGGTCGAACCACGCCAGCGAAGCGGCCGCGAAGAACGCACCCACTGTCTATACCGGCGTGAACGAAGCGAGCACGATTGCGCGCGGGCCGGACGGCCAGTTCCACCTGAACGCCACCATCGACGGGCAGGATACGCGCTTCCTTGTCGATACCGGGGCAGACGTTGTCGCGCTGACCGTGGACGAGGCGCGGCGGCTGGGCATTTTCGTCGATCCGCCGTCGTTCCAGCCGATCCTGCGCACCGCTTCGGGCACGGGATACGGCCAGGCGATCCAGATCGACCGGCTCGAGATCGCGGGGCGCGAACTGGACGATGTCGATGCGGTGGTCGTGCAGGGGCTGAGCACAAACCTCCTCGGCCAGTCGGTGCTGCGCCGCCTTGGCCGGGTGGAACTCAGCGGCGACCGCCTTGTGATCGAGCCGGCCTGAATCGCCGCCTTCGACAAGCCGCGACCGAGCCGATAGGGATGCGCGAATGACCACGATCTCGATCCGATCCGCCGCCCCGCCAGACCTGCCGCTGATCGCGCAGTTGATCCGCGATCTTGCCGAATACGAAAAGCTCTCCCACGAAGTGCGCTTCGACATGGACGTGCTGGGCGAAAACCTGTTCGGCCCGCGTCCCGGCGCGGAAGTGGTGATCGGAGAGATCGACGGAACAGCGCAGGGATTTGCGCTGTTCTTCCATAACTTCTCCACGTTCGAGGGGCGGCCCGGCCTCTATCTTGAAGACCTGTTCGTGCGGCCCGCAGCGCGCGGGGCGGGGCTTGGCAAGGCGCTTCTGATGCACCTCGCGTCGCTGGCGCTGGAAAGGGGCTGCGCGCGGTTCGAATGGTCGGTGCTGGACTGGAACGAACCGTCGATCGGCTTCTACCGGTCGCTGGGCGCGCGGATGATGGACGACTGGCGCATCATGCGCGTGGATGGCGCCGCGCTCGCTCGGCTCGGCGCAAAGGATGCGCAAACCGCCGAAACGCGCTAGAATACCGGTTCGACCTTCGCGCATATTCGAAAGGAGGGGACAACGGACGGGTCATGAAGAACACGATCGACAGGCGTAACCTCCTGAAAGCGGGCGCATTCGCAGGCGCCGCGCTTGCCATGCCCGCGCGCGTCTTTGCGCAGGCATCACCGCTCACCGGCCAGCAACGCCGCATCTTGGACGTTGCGAAAGAGCAGCTGGAGCGCGTGCGCGACCGGTTGTGGCGCACCGACCTTGTCGGCGTGGCCGACTTCGGCCTGCCGTCCTCGCAGCCGCGCCTCCATTTCGCGAATCTCGACCAGGGAACGGTGCGCAGCTTCCTTGTCGCTCACGGCATCGGCTCCGACCCGGAGCATGACGGATACCTCCACAACTTCTCGAACGTCGAAGGCAGCCGCGCGACCAGCAAGGGCGCGTTCGTCACCAATGAATGGTACAAGGGCAAGTACGGCACCTCCATCCGGCTCGTCGGCGTCGACCCCACCAACAGCAACGCGCTCGACCGGCTGATCGTGATGCACCCGGCGTGGTACGCGAACGAGGACATGGTCGAAAAGTGGGGCAAGCTGGGCCGCAGCGACGGCTGCTTCGCGATGGGCGAACAGAACTTCAACGAAGCGCTGTGGCACCTTTCGGGCGGACGGCTGCTCTATTCGGACCAGCTGGGGATTGCTTGACCAACCCTAAGTCGAACCTGCGACTGCCCGCATAACCGTCATAGGCTGACGGAAGCTCGCAAAAGTGCCGTTCGCAGGCCCGCATGGGCTGAACCCACGCGGCGCCTACAATGGATCCTGCGCGACGATTACTTCCTGCGTCGAATGACGCTGGCCGGTGTGTTCCGGGCGCGGGCCGGCGAAGCTTTCCAGTACCGGCGGATCGCGGTCGTACAGGTCCTTGAACGCGTGCAGGTCGCCGTTCACATCGCGCGCATAGGTGAAATAGACGATATAGACCGGGAAGGTCTTGCTCATCGGCACGCGCGTGTACTTGCCCGACGTGGAAATCTCCACGCCTTCCTCCGGCGACATGTCCGCGCCCAGGATCGCCATCGTCATGCCCAGCTCCGTCGCGCGCTGGGTGCGGATGCAGCCATGGCTTAGCGCGCGGTTATCCTGATCGAACAGGTTGCGGTTGGGCGTATCGTGGATGAAGATCGCGTGCTGGTTGGGCATGTCCAGCTTCATCAGGCCCAGCGCGTTGTTGGCGCCGGGCTGCTGGACGACCGTGATCATGCCGCTGTCGCTTTTTGTCACCTTGTAGCCCTGCCGCCGCGCAGAGGCGGGATTGGCCAGCAGGCGCGCGCCCAGCCCTTCGCCCTTCACGATTGATTGCGGCACGGTCCACGTGGGGTTGAAGATCACCCCCTGCACCGTTTCGGCCAGCTGCGGTGTGGCGGTGCGGCCCGGCTTGCCCACGATCGTCTTGTACGTGGTGATGATCTTGTTGTTCACCGTAAGCCGCAGCATCTCTTCGGGCACGTTGGTAATCAGGTATTGCAGGCCCAGGTCTTGCGGCAGCCACCGCCAGCGGTCCATGTTGATGCGGATCAGCGCCTTTGTCTTCGGGTCTTTCGTTTCGGCCAGCTTCGCCTTCAGCGCCGCATAGTCCGGGTTCGTCGGGTCCAGTTCCGTCAGCGCACCCTTGATGTCATGCATTTCCAGCGCGTGGGCGAGCACGACCGACGTGGGATCGTTGTCCGCATCGGGATCGAACACGAACCACTGGATGCGGTCGTCCATCGGCGTGCGCCCGTCGCGCAGGTCTTCCACCAGCCACGAGAACAGCCGGGTTGCGGTGGCGTTCAGCGCATCGCCTTCCCCCGCGGCAATCGCTTCGGCCAGTGCCGTCGGCTCGTAATCCTTGGGGAACAGACCTTCCGCGCCGATGCCTCGGATCGCCGCCAGAAGCTGTTTCGCGTCGCCAAGCGACCAGTGCGGCGGCGGAGGCGGCGGACCTTGAAGTTCGGGCGGCGTCACGCCGGGAATCGGCTGGATCACCGGCACGGACGTCGCCTGCGGCTGGGGCGCGGTGTCTCCGGGCGCGGCGTTGGCGGCCTGCTTCGTCTGCTGCGGCTTGGCCTGTTCCACCTCGCCTTGCCGGTCGGTTGCCGCCTGCTGCGCCGTGGCGGTCAGGTCCACCGGGCCTTGCTGCCGCGCGAAAGCGGGCGCAGCCGTAAGCGCCGTGCCGGCAACAAGGGCGGCGATGCTGGCCGCGCGCAAGGAAACGATCCTGTTCATGTGGTCGCAAAAATCCTGTTGCCGCCAAAAGGTCAAACGCCTGCGGGCGGTCCGTATCTCCACGCCCCGAATAACCCGAGGCTTCAGCCAGTATCAAGCATGGCGGCTGAAGCCCCGCTGAATCGCCCGCGCGCAGACCGCGACCGATCGCGTCAGGCGCGACTTCGCGCATGACAGCCCGGCCCGCACCGCAGTAGGGCACGCAGGTGCCAAGCCTTCCGCGCCAGTCCCTGCCGATTCTCGCCGCGATCCTGGGGCTGGGCACCTATGGCGTGATGGACGGCTTCATGAAGGCCGCCGCAATCGCCGCCGGGGCATATAGCGCGACCTTTTTCCGCAACATGATAGGCGCGGGAATCATGGCCGGGCCGTGGTTGTGGCGGGCGCGTTCGCTGCCCGGCCCTGACGCCTTGCGCATCCACGCCCTGCGCGGCGCGGTTACGGGCGTCATGGCCGTGCTGTTCTTCTATGGACTGGCGCGCACGCCGATGGCCGAAGCGATGGGCCTGACATTCACCGCCCCGCTGGTCGCGCTCTATCTTGCCGCCGCGCTGCTGCACGAACCCGTGGGCGGCCGCGCGATCGCAGGCTCACTGCTTGCGCTCGGAGGCGTGGGCGTGATCGCGCAGGGCAAGTTCACCGGCGCCTATGACGCGGAAAGCGTGAAGGGGCTGGGCGCGATACTGGTTTCGTCGATGCTCTATGCGGTCAACCTCGTGCTCCAGCGCAAGCAGGCACAACTGGCCGCACCGCAGGAAATCGCGTTTTTCCAGGCGCTGTTCGTCACCGCATTCCTGGGCCTTGGCGCGCCGCTGCTTGCCCATGTCCCGTCTTCCGAAACTTGGGGCTATATTGTCGCGGGCGCGGCGCTGGCGGGCATTTCGCAACTTTTGCTCAGCTGGGCCTATGCCCGCGCAGAGGCGCAAGTGCTGGTGCCGATGGAATATACCGCCTTCGTCTGGGCCGCGCTGGTCGGCTGGATCGGATTCGCAGAACCGCTGACATGGCGCACGCTGGCCGGGGTGGCGCTGATCGTGGCGGGCTGTCTCCATGCCGCGCGAAAGGTGCGCGTTCCGGCCTGACCATACCCGTCCGCAGGGCAATTTCATGGCGCGGGCGCGGCCTGAAAGGCAACGTCCCGCCGTTTTGGCGCTTCTCCGCGCAGATTTAGACCCCCGGCCACCTTGACGGATCGCACTTAACCGCGCATCGCGGCGGCGAAAATTCGGGCCGTCCGCAAATCCCGGCACCCGATGTGCGATGCCCGCCCCCGGCGCGGCTTCCCCCGCACTCGGCACCGGGCATGCGCGCGGCACAATCTGCAACGAAGGGAACCCCCGCAGCCATGACCCAGGTCGGACAGGACACTCTCGGCACCCGCAGCACGATGACCGTCGGCGGCAAGACCTATGCGTATTACTCGCTCAAGAAGGCGGCGGAGAAGCTGGGCGACGTTTCGCGCCTACCCTTCTCCATGAAAGTGCTGCTGGAAAACCTGCTGCGCTTCGAGGACGGCGGCTTCACCGTTTCGGCCGACGACATCCAGGCGATTGCCGACTGGCAGAAAGACCCCAAGTCCAGCCGCGAGATCCAGTATCGTCCCGCGCGCGTGCTGATGCAGGACTTCACCGGCGTGCCCTGCGTGGTTGACCTTGCCGCAATGCGCGACGCGATCAGGGCGCTGGGCGGCGAAACCGCGAAGATCAATCCGCAGGTTCCCGTGCACCTTGTGATCGACCACTCCGTGATGGTGGACGAGTTCGGCACGCCCAAGGCTTTTGAGCACAACGTGGAGCTGGAATACCAGCGCAACGCCGAACGCTATGACTTCCTGAAGTGGGGATCGAAGAGCCTCGACAACTTCAAGGCCGTGCCTCCGGGCACCGGCATCTGCCACCAGGTGAACCTTGAACACATCGGCCGCGGCGTGTGGTCCAGCAAGGATGCCGACGGCAACGAGGTCGCCTATCCCGACACCTGCGTGGGCACCGACAGCCACACCACGATGATCAACGGCCTGGGCGTTCTGGGCTGGGGCGTTGGCGGAATCGAGGCGGAAGCCGCGATGCTGGGCCAGCCGGTCTCGATGCTGATCCCCGAAGTCGTGGGCTTCAAGCTGACCGGCAAGCTGGCCGAAGGCGTGACCGCGACCGACCTTGTGCTCACCTGCACGCAGATGTTGCGCGCCAAGGGCGTGGTGGGCAAGTTCGTCGAATACTTCGGTGACGGCCTTGCCACCCTTTCGCTGGCCGACCGCGCGACGCTGGCCAACATGGCGCCCGAATACGGCGCGACCTGCGGCTTCTTCGGCATCGACGACAAGACGCTGGATTACATGCGCCTGACCGGCCGCGACGAAGGCCAGATCGCGCTGGTCGAAGCCTATGCGAAGGAACAGGGCTTCTGGCACGACGCATCGCACCCCGATCCGGTGTTCACCGACACGCTGGAACTGGACATGGGCACGGTCGTCCCCTCGCTCGCCGGTCCCAAGCGCCCGCAGGACAAGGTCGTGCTGACCGAAGTGGACGACAGCTTCAACGGCGATCTTGAAAAGGTCTACAAGAAGAAGGCCACGCGCGTTGCGGTGGAAGGCCGCGACCACGACATCGGCGATGGCGACGTGGTGATCGCCGCGATCACGAGCTGCACCAACACGTCCAACCCCGGCGTGCTGATCGCAGCCGGTCTTGTCGCCCAGAAGGCCGACGAAAAGGGCATGAAGCCCAAGCCCTGGGTGAAGACCAGCCTCGCCCCCGGATCGCAGGTGGTTACCGACTACCTGACCAAGTCGGGCCTGCAGGAGCATCTCGACAACATCGGGTTCAACCTTGTCGGCTATGGCTGCACCACCTGCATCGGCAACTCCGGCCCGCTGGCCGAACCGATCAGCAAGGCGATCAACGGCAACGACATCGTCGCCGCCAGCGTCCTTTCGGGCAACCGCAACTTCGAAGGACGCGTTTCGCCCGACGTGCGCGCGAACTTCCTCGCTTCGCCGCCGCTGGTCGTCGCCTATGCGCTGAAGGGCACGGTCACCGAAGACTTCACCACCACCCCGATCGGGCAGGACAAGGACGGCAACGACGTGATGCTGGCCGACATCTGGCCTTCGAACGAGGAAGTGGCCCACGTGATGGCCGGCGCGGTGACGCGCGACATGTTCCAGGCCCGCTATGCCGACGTCTACAAGGGTGACGAGCACTGGCAGGCGATCAACGTGACGGGTTCGGAAACCTATCAGTGGCGCTCTGGCTCCACCTATGTCGCCAACCCGCCCTACTTCGAGGGCATGGAGATGACCCCGGCGCCGGTGGGCGACATCGTCGCCGCCAAGCCGCTGCTGGTGCTGGGCGATTCGGTCACCACCGATCACATCAGCCCGGCCGGTTCGATCAAGGCCGATTCCCCCGCGGGCAAGTGGCTGATGGACCGCCAGGTCGCGCCTGCGGACTTCAACTCCTACGGCTCGCGCCGTGGCCACCACGAAGTGATGATGCGCGGCACTTTCGCCAACATCCGCATCCGCAACGAGATGGTGCCCGGCACCGAAGGCGGCTTCTCGCGCTTCGATGGCGAGACCATGCCGGTCTACGACGTGGCGATGAAGTACAAGGAGCAGGGCACGCCGCTGGTGGTCGTGGCCGGCAAGGAATACGGCACCGGCTCCAGCCGTGACTGGGCGGCCAAGGGCACCAACCTGCTGGGCGTTCGCGCCGTGATCGTGGAAAGCTTCGAGCGCATCCACCGTTCGAACCTGGTCGGCATGGGCGTGCTTCCGTTGCAGTTCAAGGACGGCGATACGCGCCAGTCGCTGGGCCTGACCGGTGACGACGCCTTCACGATCAAGGGCGTTGCCAGCCTGCAGCCGCGCCAGGATGTGGAAGTGGAAGTGACCCGTCCGGACGGTTCGACCTTCACCTTCACCGCGCTGTGCCGCATCGATACCGCCAACGAACTGGAATACTTCATGAACGGCGGCATCCTGCAATACGTGCTGCGCAAGCTGGCAGCCTGAACAAAGGCGCCGCCCCCGCCCGATGGCGCGGGGCGGCGGCCGCTGCCGGGTTTTTCAGGATCCCACAAACGAAAAGGGCGGCCCCTTGCGGGAGCCGCCCTTTTTGCTGGGAACGAAAGCCCGGTTACTTCGCCGCCGCAGCCTTCTTCGCGCCGCGGCGCTGGCGGGCGACGAGCATCGCCGCACCCGCGCCGAACAGCAGGATCATCGGCGGTTCGGGCACTTCGGTAGGCGGTCCGCCAGAAGACGAGGTTGACCCGCCCGAACTGGAAGACGTGCTGGACGAGGTAGAGCTGGAAGACGACGTCGACGAACTGGACGACGTGGACCCGCCGCTCGACGATCCGCCCGAGCTGGACGTGGACGACGATGACGACCCCGACGAGGAGGAACTGGTAGAGGTAGAGCTGCTCATGCCGCCGCTGCTCGTGGCCCCGCCGCTCGACGACGATGAACTGGACGAGGACGAAGACGACGAGGAACTCGACGAAGAGCTGGATGAGGACGAGCTTGAGCTCGAGACATTGCCGCTCGACGTGGAAACATTGCCAGACGAAGTGCTGACGTTACCGGACGACGTGGACACGTTACCCGACGAGGTCGAGACGTTGCCGCTGGACGTGGAAACGTTGCCGCTCGACGTAGAGGTGCTGCTCGTCACCCCGCCTGTCGAGGTCGAGACGTTGCCCGAAGAGGTCGTGGAACTGATCCCGCCGGTGGAGGTGGACGTGGAACCGCCGGTGCTGGTCAACCCGCCGGTCGACGTGGAAGTCGATCCGCCCGAGCTTGAGGTGGACGTCGATCCGGTAGAGGTGGACGAGACGACAACGCTGCCGCCGCCACCGCCGCCACCGAAGAAGCCGCCGAAAAATCCGCCGCCGAAGCCGCCGTTGAATCCGCCGCCGCCGATCACGACCGGCACCGTGGCACCACCGCCCGAATAGGGCTGCTGCGGGGGCGCGGGCGGCATATAGGGCACGGGCACCATCGCCATCTGCGGCTGCGGCGCTTCGCACGTTTTCGTCACGGTTTTCTTCACGATCCGCCGGGCGCGGTGCACCTTGCGCGGGGCTTCGCGCCGCGCGACATGGCGCTTCACCTTGGTGCGCTTCACCTTCACCGGCTTCACGTGGTGGATTTCCTGGTTCGAGGGCGTTTCCGACACGTGGACCGCACCGCCGCCGAGCATCGCTCCGCCGGCCGCGCAAGCCATCAGTTTCGCCATTGCCGCTTTCATCGACATACTCGTCGCCCTCGTTGCTTCTCGCCAGGGGAGCGATAGGCGGAACGCAGTTAAAGGCGTCCTTTCACCTGCCCCTGTTCGTGCCAGCAACGCAGAACCCGCGCGAAGGAACAATGGCGTTAACCGCGTTTAGGCCATTGTAAGGCTGGAAAAATCACGCAAAGACTGTCCCACGCGGCACAGTGTCCCGATATGGAACCGAAATCGGGGTGCGTGTTAACCTTGGCGGCTTACTTGCCGCCGTCGAACAGCCCGGCCTGCCCGCCCGAAGGCGCGCTGAGTCCCAGGTGCTGCCAGCCGCGATCGTTCAGGCAGCGCCCCCTTGCGGTGCGCGCGACCAGGCCAAGCTGGATCAGGTAGGGTTCGATCACGTCTTCGATCGTGTCGCGCGGTTCCGAAAGGCCGGCGGCCAGCGTTTCCACGCCCACCGGACCGCCTTTATAGATATCCGCGATCATGGTGAGATAGCGCCTGTCCTGCGCGTCCAGCCCCAGCGAATCCACTTCCAGCCGGGTCAGTGCATCGTCCGCGACGGCGCTGGTCACGGTGCTGTTTCCAGCCACGTGCGCAAAATCGCGCACCCGGCGCAGCAGCCGTCCGGCAACGCGCGGCGTCCCGCGTGCGCGCCGCGCAATCTCTGTCGCGCCGCCCTTGTCCATACCGATACCCAGCAGCGCCGCCCCGCGCGATACCACGCGTTCCAGTTCGGGCACGGTATAGAAGTTCAGCCGCACCGGTATGCCGAAACGGTCGCGCAGCGGCGTGGTGAGCAGCCCTTGCCGCGTCGTGGCGCCGATCAGCGTAAATTCGGGCAGGTCGATCCGCACCGACCGGGCGGACGGGCCTTCACCGATGATAAGATCGAGCGCGCGGTCCTCCATCGCCGGATAGAGCACTTCCTCCACCACCGGATTCAGCCGGTGAATCTCGTCGATGAACAGGACGTCGCCCGCCTCAAGGTTTGTAAGGATTGCCGCAAGATCGCCCGACTTGGCGATCACCGGCCCGCTGGTGGCGCGAAAGCCCACGCCCAGTTCGCGCGCAACGATCTGGGCAAGCGTGGTCTTGCCAAGGCCGGGCGGGCCGAAGAACAGCGTGTGGTCCATCGCTTCGCCGCGCGACTTCGCGCTTTCGATGAAAACGCGCAGGTTGTCCTTCGCCGCCGCCTGACCCACGAAATCGGCAAGCGACTTCGGCCGCAGCGCGGCATCGGGGTCTTCGGCCCGGCGCGCGGGGGACATCAGGCGGTCGTCTTCGTCCATTCTTGCGTCAGTGCACCGTCACGGGATCAGGTGATAGCCCTGCTGTTGCAGCAGGGTTTCGGCCGTCATCGCGGAAAGCGCCATCTTCACGCCGGGCAGCAGGTCCGCCTTGGCGATGCCCAGCGCGGCGGAGCTTTGCCCGCAGATATAAATCTTCACGCCATGGGCCAGAAGCGCGGCGATAATCGGGGCGTTGGGGTTCTCCTTGCCCGGATATTTCTTTGCATAGGCCGCCGCGTTCGTCACATCGAACCCCGCCGTGCCGTGAACGACCAGCGCCACTTGCACATAGTCTTCGGGCACGCCGGCGGCGACGTTCATGTTGATATAGCGCCCGATGCTGTCGAACGTGCGGTTGACCTTGCCCGGATCGGCGCCCTTGCCTTCCTCGAACATGGCTTTCAGCACGGTTCCCGGCGGAATGGGCATATCGCTTTCGACATCGGCGATCTTGCCGAAGTCCTTGAAAACCGGGCCTTCGTGGAACTTCGACATGTCCTGCGCCATCGCCGGGCTGGCCGCGAATGCCGCCGCGGCAAGCGCCGCGATCATCAGCTTGTGCATCGTGTTTGTCCCCTTCCTGGTCGGGCATCCCCTCGCCCGGTCCGTCCCCGCATCGAAGCCCATCAGCCCGCCGCCTTGCGCAAGGCGAGGCGGACAAGATCGTCCAGCGGCGCGCCATCGCCCAGTTCGCCCATCGCATGCGCGACGGCGGCAGAGGCTATCGCCGGTTTGAAACCCAGGTTTTCCAGTGCGGAGACGGCATCGGCGCTGGCCGATCCGGCGGGCAGAGGTGCTGCCCCGGCAGCGCCTGAACCGCCGGGCAGCGCGCCCGCCTTGTCTTTCAGTTCGTTGACGATGCGGCCTGCGAGTTTCGGCCCCACGCCCTGCGCACGCGCGACCATCGCGGCGTCCCCGCCCGAACAGGCGCGCTGCAATTCTTCCGCCGAAAGCGCGGAAAGGATCGCCAGCGCAACCTTGCTGCCCACCCCCTGCACGGCGGTAAGCAGGCGGAACCACGCGCGCTCCGCCGCGCTGGCGAAGCCGATCAGCCGCATGTCGTTTTCGGAAACCTGGAGATCGGTATGCACCGTCACCTTATCGCCAGCGATGCCCAGCGCATCCAGCGTGCGGGCAGAGCAATGGACGAGGTAGCCCACGCCGTGAACGTCTATCACCGCCCAGTCCGGGCCGGTTTCGTCAAGCGTTCCGGTGAGCTTTGCGATCATGCTTTGTTCCTATGCACCGCCCATCCGGCGCGTGCAAGCCCGCCCCCTTCCGCTTGCGGGAGCGATTGGGCGTGGGCAAATGCGCTATTTCGCCAGATGCGCGTGCGCGATGGCCACGGCCAAGGCGTCCGCCGCGTCGGCTCCGGCCAGTTTCGCACCCGGCAAAAGCACCTTCAGCATAGCCTGCACCTGTGCCTTTTCCGCCCCGCCGGTGCCCACGATCGCCTTCTTAACCAGCCGCGTCGCGTATTCGTGAACGGCAAGCCCCGCACGCGCGGCGGCGAGCAGGCACACCCCGCGCGCCTGCCCCAGCTTCAGCGTCGATTGCGCGTTCTTGTTGACGAAGACCTCTTCCACCGCCGCGCAATCGGGATGGAAGCGCGCGATCACGTCGGTCAGTTCGCGGTCCAGCGTCACCAGACGCTCGGCCAGCGGCGCTTTCGCGTCGGTCGGTACCTGTCCGTTGGCGATGTGCGTCAGCCGGTTACCGTCCTTCGCCACCACGCCCCAGCCGGTGCAGGAAAGCGATGGATCGAGGCCGAGGATCAGAGGCAATCAACCATTCCGTTGGTGTCGAGCGGGTTCAATCCCCATGCATAAAGAAGCCGCCGACAAAAGCCAGATAGCCGAGAGATACCGACAGGCTGACCGCAAAGAGCCAGCCCCGCCAATTCACCCCAGCTTTTCCATCACGTCATCGGAGATTTCGTAATTGCCCCACACGGTCTGCACGTCGTCGTCGTCGTCCAGCACGTCGATCAGCTTCATCAGCGTGCCCGCCGCGTTTTCGTCGACGTCGACCTTGATGTTGGGGCGCCATGCCAGCTTCACGCCTTCGGCCTCGCCCAGCGACTTTTCCAGTGCGCTGGCGACTTCGTGCAGGCTTTCCACCGCGGTCCAGATCTGGTGGCCGCCGTCTTCGCCCATCTCGCTTTCGACATCGTCCGCACCGGCTTCGATCGCGGCTTCGAGAACTTTCTCCTCGTCGCCCGCGCCCACCGGGTATTCGATCAGGCCCAACCGTTCGAAACCGTGGCTCACCGCGCCGCTGGCGCCCAGGTTGCCGCCGTTCTTGGAGAATGCAGTGCGCACGTTGGTGGCGGTGCGGTTGCGGTTGTCCGTCAGCGCCTCGACGATCAGGGCGACGCCCGCCGGGCCATAGCCTTCGTAGCGCACTTCCTCGTAATTCTCGTCATCGCCCTTGGTTGCCTTGTCGATCGCGCGCTGGATGTTGTCCTTGGGCATCGACTGCGCCTTCGCGGCGTTCACGGCGGCGCGCAGGCGCGGGTTCATGTCCGGATCGGGCATGCCCATCTTCGCGGCGACGGTGATTTCGCGGCTGAGCTTGCTGAACTGCGCCGAGCGTTTTTTGTCCTGCGCACCCTTGCGATGCATGATGTTCTTGAACTTGGAATGGCCTGCCATCGTGCTGCCTTCGGAGATCCTGATTTCTAGCTGTCGCGGGTTCGCCTCACGCGTCCCGCCGTAAACGCCATGCGCCCTGCACCGGCAGGGGGCGCGCGGTCAAGCCTTCAGCCCTTCTCGCGCGCGCTGTCGATCGCCTTCTGCAAGGCGTCCTGGCCAACCGCGCCCCGAACGAGCTGGTCACCCACCACGAATGCCGGCGTCCCGTCTATCTGCAATTGCTGGGCAAGCGCCATGTTCTTCTGCAATTCGCCCGTCACGTCCTTGCTGGCGCCGAATGTCTTTGCCGCAGCAAGGTCCAGCCCGGAACTGCGCGCCGCCGCCATGATGGATTCGGGGCTGGGGCGCGGCCCGCCGAACATCGTGCGATAGAACTGGCGGTACTTGCCCTGCTTCGCCGCCGCGAGCCCCATGCGAGAGGACGGTTCGCTCATCGGGCCGATGATCGGCAATTCGCGCACCACAACTTTCAGGTCGGGGTTCTTTTCGATCAGCTTTTCCACGTCGGCGGCGCTGGCGCGGCAATAGGGGCAGGCGAAATCGGTGAACTCCACCAGCGTTATCTTGCCGTCGGGATTGCCGAGGACCGCGCCGGGGAACGGCGTTTCGATCGCATCGCGCGCCGGGCCGATCGCCTGCGCGGCCTGCTTGTCGCGCAAGTTCTGGATCGCCTGGGGAATGATTTCCGGATGATCGAGGATATAGGCGCGCACCAGATCCTCCATCGCCGCGCGCTGCTTCGCGCCGATCCCCGCATCGGCAAGCGTCCGGGTCAGCGCGGGATCGCCGTCGCTGTCGCCCGCCGCGGCGGGCGGACTGCGCATCCCCCACCACACGCCCAGCGCGGCTGCGGCGAACACAAGCACCATCGCGAGAATCAGCAAGCCGCTTCTGCGGGCGGTAATGGAAGTGCGAATTGTCATCGCCGCTTGCGCTAGCGCTTCTTCTTCTGCTGCTCAATCGCCGCGCGCGAACTCATTTCGATATCCTGCGCGCGAAGGAAGTCCGGCGAATCCTTGGGCAGGCCCATTTCGGCCGCCATCGAACTGCGCAGCGCCTCGTCGTATTCGCGTTCCATGAACTGCTGTTCCGCGCTGGCGAGCCGCGCGCGGGCATGATCGCCGTTCGCTTCGTAAACCATGCCAAGCTGGTACCAGGCGAAGGGATTCTGGTCGTCCTTGGCCACGGCCGCCTTCAGCACGCGCTGCGCTTCGGCATAGTTCGCCTTGTCCTCCGTCGCGATCAGCGCGTGGCCGAATGTCGTGGCGATCAGCGGGTTGTTGCCGGTCAGTTCGGTCGCTTCGCGCAAGGGCGGGATCGCGGCCCTGGGCTTGCCCGATTCAAGCAGGATCTGCCCCTTCAGCTCAAGGAAATAGGGATCGTCCGGTTCTTTGGCGAGCAGCTTGTCGGCCTCGTCCAGCGCCTTGTCCATGAAGGCTTCCTTGTGGAAGGCATAGGCCCGCGCATAGAGCGCCGGAACCGTGTTCACATATTCGGGAAAGGCGCGCAGCGTGTCCTTGGGATCGGCCAGATAGCCATAGAGCTTCGCCTTGATTCTCTGGAACCGCTCTTCCAGCTTGGCCGGCGTCTTGGTGTTCCAGGCCGGGTCTTTCTCATAGGTATCCTGCAGCCGGGTAAGGCGGTCTGCGGTCATCGGGTGGGTGGAATAGAATTCGGTCATGTCGTTGCGGGTGAAGCCATAGCGGAACTCCATGTTCTGCAGCTTCTTGAAGAAATCGATCGATCCCTTGCCCGAAATGCCCGCCTTGGAAAGATACTTCGCCCCGGCCGCGTCCGCCGACGATTCCTGCGCGCGGCTGAAGGCCAGGTACTTGCCCAGCGCCGCCTGCTGCCCGGCGCCGATGATGCCCATCCCCGCTTCGCCCGCGCCCGCCGCCGCCGCCGCCAGGCCCAGGACCAGGCTGAGGATCGTGATTCCGGTCGCCGGCTTCGCGCCCTCGCTGTTGCGCACGGCGTGGCCGCCGGTGACGTGGCCCAGTTCGTGCGCGATCACGCCCTGCACCTCGTTCGCGTCGTCCGCCGCGTTGATCAGACCCGAATTGATGTAGACCGCCTGCCCGCCGGCCACGAAAGCGTTGATCGAAGGATCGTTGACCAGAACGATGTCGACGTTCTTGGGATCGAGCCCGGCGGCCAGGATCAGCGGCCGCGCCATATCGTCCAGCACGGCTTCGGTTTCCGCGTCGCGCAGGATCGATTGCGCGGCGGCCTGCTGCACCGTGAGAGAGAAGACCGCCAGCACCGTGGCGACTTTGGCAACGAAGCGGGAAAGGCGCATGGGCAAGACCTATCGCGACCGTGCCTGAACCGGCGCTGAAATCGCAGGTCCGGCAGGCGCGGTCACCCGCTTCAGAAAGGGCAGCACGGCATCGATCACGCGCGCGTCGCGGGCGAAAGGTTGCGCCAGCTTCATCACCATGCCGGTGTGGTTCACGCCTTTCAGGATGATCGCCTGCGTCGGCTCTCCGGCCGCCGTCATCGCCTTGGCCAGCGCCAGCGAATTGCGCGGCTTCACGGTCGTATCCCCGTCTCCGCTGAGCAAGAGCAGCGGCGGCGCATCGCCGCGTGCGTGGTTCACGGGCTGCGTTGCCTGCGGATCGGCTGCTTCACCGAAACTGTGGATCGAGGAAGGCTTGTCGAACGGATAGAAATCGTATGGTCCCGATAGCCCGACGACGCCGCGCAGCGCGTCTGCGGAAAGCCCCTCTCTCCCCAGCCATTGCCGGTCGAGCGCAAGCATCACCGCGTTATAGGCGCCGGCCGAATGCCCCATCAGCACGATCCGCGAAGGATCGCCACCGTGTGCGGCGGCATGGTCCGCCACCCAGCGCAGCGCGCCCGCGCCGTCTTCCAGCATCGCGGGATAGCGCGCGTGGGGATAGAGCCGGTATCCGGCCAGCACGACCGCATAGCCGTGGGGGGCAAGCGCGCGGGCCACGAAGCGATAGGAACAGGGGTCGCCAGAATCCCAGCCGCCACCGTGGATAAACACGACGATCGGCAGCGGTCCCTTTGCCCCTGCGGGCAGCACCATTTCCAGCTTCTGCGCCGGGTCTTGCCCGTAATGCGCCCTGGCGACCGTGCGGATTTGCGATTCGCCCCGGAACAGCCGGTCGCCCGCGTCGAGCAGGCCCACCGCGTCGGTCGCCAGCGCATAGCGGAAAGCGCCATAACCCGCCGCGACCAGCGCAAGCGGGATCAGGACCGTCCAGACGATCCATCCCATGCTGCGCCGTCCTTTCGCTGCCGTCATTACGGATGCGAACTAGCAGCCTCTTGCCCTGCCGCGAAGCCCCTGTGCTGCGTGCAAGCGGTCAGGCGGCGCGAAATGCGTCAGGCGACAAGGCGGCGCGCGGCGCGCTCCACCAGCGCCGGATCGCCTTCTACCTCGCCCACCAGCGCGACTTCGCCGGTCGGCAAGCGGCGGACGACCACAACCGAGAACTCCTCGCCCTCACGCGCCACTTCGGCCAGCGGCAGCGGCGGCATCGAACGCAGGCGGCCGAACACCGCATCGGGTCCGTCCTCGCGCGGCTTGCGCCCCGCTTCCTCGCGGCGCATCCGGCGTTCGGCTTTCAGCACGCCTTTCAGGCCGCCCGGTGTTTCTGACAGGAAACGCCCCAGCTCGCCGCGGCCCAGGCCGATGCGCTGCGCATGGGTAAGCGCGGCGGCATATTCGGTCAGCCGCGTCTTGTCGTAATCCGCGCCGAAAACCAGCTTTACCACCGGCGTCATCGGCGCGCGGCTCTGCATCTTCAGGCCGCTTTCTTCCAGCAGTTCGGCGAAATCCTCGGGCGCGGTGCGCGCCGCGATGGCAAAATCCCACGCACGGCCGATCGCTGCGTAAAGCGTGGCGCGGGTGCGGTCCTCGCTCGAATGGGCGGCGTCCGCCATCTCGCGTGCGGCGGCCAGCCAGTCACCCAGCGAAAGATCGTCGGCATCGTCGGGGATGGACGAATCCGCCTGCCCGAAAAGCGGCATCGGATCGAGCGCGCGCACGTCGCGGTCGTCGATATCGGGCAGGGATGCCGGACCATCGGCCCAGTCGGTCAACGGGTCGGCGGCGCGGCGCGGCGCCCTGGCCAGCGATTCGCCGATTTCGGCCATCAGTTCGTCGGTGGTGTGCTGGTCGGCCAGTTCCTTCCAGTTGATCACCCCGTAGATGTAATCGATCGTGCTGTCGTCGGTGCTGAACGGAAGCAGGATGCCGCGATAGAGAATCGTCACCCCGCGCTGGTTCACGAATTCGGCCTCGAACCCGATCGGCGCCTGGTTGCCCAGGATCTGCATATAGTGATCGGTGATGCGCGACAGCAGGGAACGGCCGGGAATATCGGCAAGGCGGTGGATGTCGCCGGCGGCATCGCATTCGTCGGCCAGCTTTTCACCCAGCCACGCGATTGCGGGATCTTCCAGGCCGTTGTCGAAATGCAGCAGCACGGCATGGTCGGCAAAGTCGGGCCGGCCATCGCCCATCAGCGCGTCGACTTCGGGAAAGTTGCGGTCGCCCAGCAGGCCCGCCCAGAAATTGTAGGCGCGCACCTGCATCCGGCGCTCGTCCTGGCCGATCGGCGGAGGCGGAGCCTCGCTCTCGCCCGCGTCGTCGATCATGTCCAGATCATGCACTTCTTCGGCCGCGTCGTACCGGTCGCCGCCAAGCCCCCGCATAGTGTCCATGTGCACGCCTTCCCTCATGTCCGTGTGCCTTGGACGGGTTTTGGCGCAACTTGGTAAAAGAACGTTTAAGTCGCGCCGCCATGGTTGCGGAACTGGGTGAACGGAGTGCTAACGCTATATCCGTTTCAGCGCGAAGCGATCGCATCGGCGGTGGCGATCACCTGCCGGGCCTGCGCAAGGTGGAGCAGTTCCACCATCTTGCCGTCCACGCGAATCGCGCCCTTGCCCCGGTTTTCAGGCGCATCGAACGCGGCGACGATGGCCATTGCCTGCGATATCTCACTATCCGAAGGTGCGAACACGGCGTTGACCGGCGCGATCTGCGCGGGGTGGATCAGCGATTTTCCGTCAAACCCGAATTCGCGCGCCTGGCGCGCTTCGCCTTCAAGGCGGGCGGCATCGTCAATCGCGTTGCAGACCCCGTCGATCACGACAAGGCCGTTGGCCCGCGCGGCCAGCATCGCGCCGACCATTACCGGCACGAACGCTTCGCGCCCCGGCGTCTGGGCCATGCCGGTATCCTTTGCAAGATCGTTGAGGCCAAGCACGAAGCCCGCCAGCCGCGTGGTTGCCGCCATCGCGGCGATGCGTTCGATCGCCAGCACGGCAGCGGGCGTTTCGATCATCACCCACAACGCGGCATCGGGCGCGAATCCCAGGCGATCCATTTCGAGGGAAAGCGCCGCGATATCGTCCTCGCGGTCGATCTTCGGCGCCAGCAGCGCCTCCACCGGCGCGTGGGCGAGCGCCGCCATGTCCGCCCGGCCCCATGGCGTATCCAGCCCGTTCATCCGCGCGACAAGGCGGCGATAGCTGAAACCGCCGCGCGACAGTTCGCTGCACAATTGCGCGCGCGCATCCACCTTGGCATCGGGCGCAACCGCGTCTTCAAGATCGAACACCAGTGCATCGGCATCCAGACCGCGCGCCTTGTCGATCGCGCGGGCGTTGCTGGCGGGCATGTAGAGCACCGAGCGCAGCGGGCGGGAATCAGCGTTTTTCATGGGTTGCACCTTCGGATGGCGGCGGCGGGTCCATATCGACGCGGCCTTCGCTGCGCTTGGGCATGGGCGCCAGGAATACCATCAGCAGCGACGCGGCAAGCCACGCCGTTGCCGTGTGGAGCGAGACCGGCAGGCTCTTGATGTCGGCCAGCGCCCCCCAGGCATAGGCACCCACCGCCATCGCGCCGAACGTGATCGCCTGATAGATCGACATGCAGCGCCCCAGGATCTGTTCCGGCGCGCGAAGCTGCATGGAAACGTTGAGGCTGGTCATCGTGGCGACCCAGCCGGTGCCCGCCAGCAAGGATGCCGCCAGCGCCAGCGGCAGCGCGCGTGCTTCAGCCAGCAGCAATTGCCCGCCGACGAAACACAGCGTGCCCAGCACGACCGCGGCTTCCGCCCCGAAGCGGCGGCGCAGCCTGCCGATCCACAGCGCGGACTGGATCGATCCGATGCCGAACGCCCCCAGCATCAGGCCATAATCGATCTCGGTCCCGTGCATCCTGTCATGCGCGACGACCGGCATCATCGCCTGGAAGGCAACGGCGGCAAACCCGAAGGAGAAACCGCGGATCAGCACGCGGCGCAGCGGGTTGGACGTGAAGCAGAACTTCAGCCCCACCGCGATCGAGCCGAGCATCGGCTTGCGTTCGGGCAGCACCATGTTCTGCGGCTTCCAGCGCGACAGCACGATGATCATGCCGACATAGCTGATCGCGTTCAGGCCGAAGGCAAGGCTGGGGCTCCACAGCGATATCAGCAGCCCGCCCAGCGCCGGACCGACGCTGCGCGCGAGGTTGAATGAAATGGAATTGAGCGCGATCGCCTGCGGCAGGTCTGCCTTGCCCACCTGCAAGCGCACCGAAGCCTGCCACGCCGGCGAATTGAGCGCGGTGCCCATGCCCACGCTCAGCGTCAGCAGCAGCAGCACCGCGGGGCCGACCAGCCCGGCGAAGGCGAGGCTTGCCAGCACGGCGGAGGCAAGCAGCATCCCGGTCTGCGCGGCAAGCATCACGCGGCGGCGGTCGAAATTGTCGGCAATCGCCCCGGCGAATACGCCCAGCAGCATGATCGGCAGCGTGTTCGATGCCTGGACCAGCGCGATCAGCCGATGCGATCCGGTCAGTTCCGTCATCAGCCAGGCCGCGCCGACCGACTGGATCATCGAACCGATGTTGGAGAACAGGTTGGCGATCCAGATCGCGCGGAATGCCGGATAGCGGAAGGGGGCAAGCGATGCGCCGTGGGCGAATGGTCCTCGCTCTGGCGCGGGACTCGGCGGATCGGTCAACGGCACGCCTGCCGGTTAGGCCGTGCCCCGCCCGCGGGCAACCCCGTCGCGCGCGAACCCGCGCACTCAGAACATATAGCGCATGCGTATCTGCGTGCGCACGTCCACCTTGCTTACGTCGAACGCCGCCGCCTTGAACGACGGCGGGCCGAAGCGAACCGGCGCATCGCGCGAAAAGCCGAAGCCTTCCTTCGGCATCATCAGCAGCTTGTCGAGCTTGCCGTTGCCGTTTTCGTCATGGAACATCGAAAGCGCATAGCGGCCCGGCGGCACGTCGCGGAACACCAGCGTTTCGCCCGGCGCCGCGGCGATAGACAGGTGCCGCGCGGCCGGGTCTTTATTGCAATCGGGAAAGTCGCGCGGATTCGCGGTAAGGCAGGCAAGCACCTGCCCCCTGGCCGATCGCAGACCTTCCACCGTCACCGAAACGGTCGTGCCCGCATCCTGCACCGCGGGCGCGGCCGCGCACAGCAGCAGGGCCGGCCCCAGCAAGAGCGCGCGCGCCGTCATGCCGCCTTCGCCAGCCCCTTGTCGGTTCCGCACAGCCGGTCCCAGAATCGGAAATAGAGCCCGTAGTTGCACTGGTATCTTTCATGATGGAGCTGGTGGTGGCTGGCGGTTATCAGCCAGCCGCCCACCCGCGAGTGGACAAGCGCGCGCGGAAACATTTCCCAGCCCATATGGTTGGTCACGCCCATCACCGTCATGATCGCCAGCACAAGGCCCAGCACGGCGATGTGGACCGGGACCAGGAAGACGAGCGCGGGAATCACCACCGCGCCCGAAATCGCCTCGATCGGGTGAAAACTCATCGCCGCCCACGCGGTCGGCGGACGGCTGGCGTGGTGAACCGCATGCGCCACGCGGAACCAGGCCGGGCGATGGAGCAGGCGATGGGTCCAGTAGAACCACGTGTCATGCGCGAAGAGGTAAACGAAAAGCGAAACCGGCAGGTACCACAGCGGATAGGCGTGAACGTCGCGGTAGATCAGCGTCCAGCCGTGCTGCTGCCAGCCCCATGCGACGATGCCCGCCGGAATGCCATAGATCGCGGCAGAGGCAAGGCTCCAGCCGATTTCGCGCCGCATCTGCGGACCGAGACCGGTATAGAAGCCGGGCCGCACCCTGTCCGTCGCCCAGGCGAATGCGCCACTGGTGACGAGGTATCGAACCGCCACGATCAGCGTCATCGCCAGCGCGGAGAGCCACAGCCCCATTCAGGAATCCCGCCCGAAACCCGGCGAAGTTGACGGTGTTGACGGGTACGTTGCCCAACATCCCCGACCCCAGGCGCGCGCACGTCCCCCTTGCGCAAAAAACAGCAGGGAAGCGACACCGTCCATACCCGCGCTTATGCCAGCACGACGCTGCGTAGGACAGATGGTTTCTGGGCCAGGCGGCGATGCGCGGCAGCACGAGAAAAGGCGAAGGGCGCCGGTCGCCCGACGCCCTTCCTCCGGCTGCTCCTGCCGCAAGCGTCAGTTCCTGGACGCCGTGCGGATCGAGTCGCTCCCCTGCCACTGGGCGAGCAGGTCGGCATTTTCAACCTGCCGGATCATCTGCTCCGTCACCTGCAGTTCGCAGCGGCGGCGCTTGTATCCATCCGTCAGCGGGTTGCCTGACCAGCACAGGCGCGACGCCGCATGCCTGATGCGATTGATCGCCAGGGCGCGTCCGTCGAACGAGACAAGTTCATGCGGATAGACCTTGACCGAAACGCTCCGGGAAATACCCGTTGCATTTGCAGGACTTGCGGCAACGGCAGCAAAAAAGGCGAAACCTGCGATCAGGCTGATTTTTTGCGTCTTCATGGTGACAACTCCTTTCGGGGCAATGCCCATGACTGTTTCCTAGTCCTCGTCACCACGATGATCTTGACGATGTCTTGGAAAGATTCCCGCTCAGAATATTCGCAGAATTGCCGGCCAGTCTTTTTCTCGCTCCCGATTGCCGCCAATGGTATTGTTCTTGGGTGGAGTGCCAACCGATCACGATTCGGTTCGGTGAGTTCATAGTCGATCCCACCGATCGCCGATTGTACGGCCCGCATGGAGAAATCCATGTGGGTGGGCGGGCATTCGACGTGCTCGAAGTCCTGCTTTCCGCCGATGGCCGGCTTGTCACCAAGGACGAGCTGTTCGAAACGGTCTGGGCCGGACTGACGGTCAGCGACGCGGCGCTGACCTCTGTTATCCGCGACTTGCGGCTGGCGCTGGGCGACCGGGACCGGGACGGGATGATCAAGGCCGTCTATGGCAAGGGCTATCGCCTTGAAGCCGGAACGGTCAGCACCTCGCAAACCGCGCCCGTTGCCACACGGCCCAAAGCGCCGCATGCACCCCATGCGCTGCGCACATCGCTGGCCGTCCTGCCCTTCGCCAACCTGACCGGCGATGCCGCGAACGACTATCTGGGCGATGGCATGGCCGAAGAAGTGCTGGACCTGTTGGGTGCCAGTTCGGGTTTGCGGCTTTCCGCGCGCGCTTCGAGTTTCTCCGCGAAAGTGCGCGAGATGTCGGGCGTCGATGCGGCAAAGGCGCTGGGCGTCGACGCGATCCTGGAAGGCAGCGTGCGCGCCGCGGGCAAAAAGCTGCGGATCGGTGCGCGCCTGATCGACGGCGGCGACGGCTATGTGCTCTGGTCGCAATCGTTCGACCGCGACATGGAAGATATCTTTCTTGTCCAGGCGGAAGTGGCAGGTGCCGTGGTCGATGCCCTTCTGTTGAAACTCAATTCCGCGATCGCGCCGCTTCCTCCGCCGCCCGACCGGGATTCGGGCCATGTCGAAGCCTACAAGCTGTTGCTGAAGGCACAGTGGCTTGCCGGACGGATGACCCCCGCCTTCCTGGCCGCGGCGGTTGAACTTTGCGAGCAGGCGATAGAGCGCAGCCCCGATTTCGCGGAGTGTCACGCGCGCCTTGCGATCTTGCTGATCATCAAGAACATTCATTCCGATTTGCCCGACGCGGTGGAATTGCAAAGAGCCCAAGCCCTTGCCAGGCAAGCCCAGTCCCTCGATCCGCGCTCTGTCAGCGCGCTTCATGCGAAGTCGATGAGTGCCGTAATCGCAGGCCGGCTGGTGGAAGCGGATCGCCATTTCCTCGCCGCCATTTCACAGCGTCCCGGCCAGGGGCTTTTCCATCTGTCGCATGCATCGTTCGTGACGGCCGCTGCGGGACATTTGCGTGCGGCGTCTCCCGACCAGTCCACCATAGACGCGCTTATCCCCTTTCATGCCGGAGCCGCTGCGCTCCTGGCGATGCATTACGCGGGCCTCGGTGAGAACGAGCTGGCGGAGCGCTATCTGGCGATGGCCCTGGAATTCGGGTTCCCGCCGCAAAGCTTCGTCCATGCGGAAACGCGCGCGCTGCTCCATGCGCGGAACGGCCGGCTCGAGGATGCGGCCGCTTCCATCATCGCTTCACTCGACCAGGGACGCGAAGCGCACATGGCCCAGGCGGTAAGACTCGCCTACTTCGCCCTTGGCGACGAAAGTATGCGGCGCAGTGCGATCGATGCGATCGCGGCCATCCACGCAAACGGCATCGAAGCGCTAAGCACCATGATGCGCAAGCGGCTGGTGCTCTATCTTGCGCAGTTGGGTGAGATCGATCGGGCCGTCGAAGTTCTGACGGAAAGCGTGCGTGACCTCAAATCGCGCGGAATGCTGGCGGTTGGCTGGGGCTTCCTCTGGTTCGAGGAACTGCGCGAAGTCCAGCGCCATCCTGGCTTCATCCCCATCGCGCGCGAACTCGGCTTCGTCGCCTACTGGGAAGTCAACGGACCGCCGGACGGTTACCATTTCGATGGAGAGGAACTCGTCCCTATCAACGCCCTTTGACCGGACGGCCCGCCAGTGAATGGCAGGCCGCCTTTGTTGCCGGTCACGAAAACGCCGCTTACCCGTTGCGCGTTACCGCGCCGCGGTGCTTGCCCACGCCGGGCGCGCCGCGGGGGCGGAAGCGACGCTTGCGCTGGCCTTCGCCGTTCCGCTCGCCATGACGGTCGTCCTGGCGGCGCTCGCCCCGGTTTTCGCCATCGCGGCGACCGTCACGCCGATCGTCGCGGCGGCCTTCGTTACGCTCGCCACGCTGCCCGCCACGGTTGCCGTCGGCGCGATGATCGCGCCCGCGATTGCCTTGCGGTCGCCCGCGCCCGCCGCCGCGCTCATCGCCCAGCAGGGGCTGGCTGCGCGTCGCCTTGGGCAGCTTCGCCGCTTCGGCCATGAAGTTTTCGGGCAGGCCAAGCGGCGCCAGTTTCACGCCGGTCAGCCGTTCGATATCGCGGAGATACGGCTTTTCGTCCGGCGCGCAGAAGCTGATCGCCACGCCGTCCGCCCCGGCGCGCGCGGTGCGGCCGATGCGGTGGACGTATTGTTCGGGAACGTTGGGCAGTTCGAAGTTGAAAACGTGGCTGACGCCCGAAACGTCGATCCCGCGCGCGGCAATATCGGTCGCCACCAGCACGGGCGAACTGCCCTGCCGGAACGCGTCCAGCGCGGCGGTGCGTTGCGCCTGGCTTTTGTTGCCGTGGATCGCGCGCGCGTTCACGCCCGCGGCGGAAAGGAAGCGCACCACGCGGTCCGCACCGTGCTTTGTGCGGGTGAACACCAGCGCGCGGTCAAGCGTCTTGTCCGCGATCAGCGCTTTCAGCCGCAGCGTGAGCAGCGCCTGCTTTTCGGCCTGGTTGATGAACGTCACGTACTGCTCGACGCGTTCCGCCGTGGTCGATTGCGGCGCCACTTCCACGCGGACAGGATTGTGGATGAACTGACGGCCCAGCTCGGCAATCGCCTTGGGCATCGTGGCCGAAAAGAACAGGCTCTGGCGCTTGGCGGGCAGCAGGTTCGCCACGCGCTTCAGCGCATGGATGAAGCCCAGGTCCATCATCTGGTCGGCTTCGTCGAGCACGAAGATCTCCACCCGTCCCAGCGTCAGCGCGCGCTGGTCCACAAGGTCGAGCAGGCGGCCAGGCGTGGCGACGAGGATATCTGTGCCCGGCACCAGCCGGCGCGCCTGCTTGCCCACCGGCACGCCGCCGAACACGCAATCGACCTGCAGGCGCAGGTTGCGGGCATAGCCCTTCATGTTCTCGGCGATCTGCGCTGCCAGTTCGCGCGTGGGGGAAAGCACCAGCATCCGGCACGATGCGGGCTTGCGCGGCTTGGGATCGGCGGCAAGGCGATGGAGCGAGGGCAGCGAGAATGCTGCCGTCTTGCCGGTGCCGGTCTGCGCGATGCCCAGGATGTCGCGCCCTTCAAGCAGCGCGGGGATCGCCTGTCGCTGGATCGGGGTGGGATCGGAATAGCCCTTGGTCTCAAGCGCATGAAGGATGGGCTCGGCCAGGCCGAGGTCTGAAAAATAGGACATATGTTTTTCGAATCTCGTTGGCGCACGGGCAAGGACCGCGCGCGGCAGGGGTCGTCTTGGCGACCCTTGCGTGAAAGGGGAGCTTGTGAAGCGCCGCACCGTGAACCCCGGGCGGGTCTCGCCTCAATCGGCGGACCTCACGCCAGCACCGGGACGACGGGCAAGCCCGCCGGTCGCGCTGGCGGCGCAGGTAGGGGTTGTTGCGCGAAAAAGCAAGGAAATTGCGCGCAGGTGTGCTGAAGCGGTCTGGGTGGATGGGGGCATTGTCTGAGATATGACCAGGAGCGGACCGTCCGGAAACGACTGCATTGCGAAAGTTGCACTTGGCCCACCCCCAACCCCTCCCGCTTGCGGGAGGGGAGCGAGACTTGCGCCGCCGCAGGCGGTGCTAGTCGCAGCGGGGTGGGCAATGCTCGCCGCCCTCAATGCCCCACCACGCCCAGCGAGGCGAAGGGCTTGTCGTGTTCGCCGTATTTCTCGACCAGCGTCGCGCTTGCTTCGTTGAGACCGATGACCTCCACGTCCTTGCCCTCGGCGCGCAGGCGCAGCACGATCTTGTCGAGCACGCCGGTGGCCGAAATGTCCCAGAAATGCGCGTGGCTGACGTCGATCGTCACGCGGTCCACGTCCTCGCGGAAAATGGCGCTCTCCATGATCCGGTCGGTCGAGCCGAAGAATATCTGCCCGGCGATCGTGTAGCGCCGCTCACGCCCGTCGTCCGACAGCGACATTTCGATGGTGACGAGGTTGCGCACCTTGGCGGCGAAGAAGATGCCGCTCAGCAGCACGCCCGCGATCACGCCCTTGGAAAGATCGTGCGTCCACACCACGATCACCACCGTCACCAGCATGACCACGGTGGACGGCAGCGGGTGGTGGCGCAGTTCCATGAACGAGCGCCAGCGGAAGGTGCTGATCGACACGAACACCATCACCGCCACCAGCGCGGGCATCGGCACGCGGCTGACCAGCGGGCCGAGCACCACCATCAGCACCAGCAGCATCACGCCCGCCACCATCGTGGACAAGCGCCGCCGCCCGCCGGACTTGATGTTGATCACCGACTGCCCGATCATCGCGCAGCCGCCCATCGCGCCGATGAAGCCGGTGCAGAAATTGGCGATGCCCTGCCCCACGCATTCACGCTGCTTGTCGGAGCGGGTTTCGGTCATGTCGTCGACGATGCTGGCCGTCATCATGGATTCGAGCAGTCCCACCGCCGCCATGGCCGCCGAATAGGGCGCGATGATCGTCAGCGTCTGAAAGGTCAGCGGCACGTGCGGGATATGGAACGTGGGCAGCGCGCTGGGCAGCTGGCCCATGTCGCCCACGGTGTTCACGTGCGTGCCCGTCAGCATGGTGAAGGCCGAAAGGATGACGATCGAAACCAGCGGCGCGGGCAGCGCGGTGGTGAGGCGCGGGAACAGGTAGATGATGGCAAGCCCCGCCAGCACCAGCGCATATGTCTCCCACCCCACGCCGGTAAGCTGCGGCAGCTGCGCCATGAAGATCAGGATCGCCAGCGCGTTGACGAAGCCTGTGATGACCGAGCGCGAGACGAAGCGCATCAGCAGGTCCAGCCGCACGAATCCGGCAATCGCCTGGAAAATGCCCATCAGGATCGTCGCGGCGAACAGGTATTCCACGCCATGCGCGCGCACCAGCGGGCCGACCAGCACCGCCACGGCCGCCGTCGCCGCCGAAATCATCCCCGGCCGCCCGCCGGTGATCGCGATGATGCAGGCGATGGAAAAGCTGGCATAAAGCCCCACCGCCGGATCGACCCCCGCGATGATCGAAAAGCCGATCGCCTCCGGGATCAGCGCCAGCGCGACGACCAGGCCCGAAAGCGCCTCTCGCCCCGGATTGGTCAACCAGTCGCGCTTTATCGCGGAAGCGAAGGACATGTGGACGTCGGCCATGCGGATTTCCCCTTGCGGCGGCCATGCGTCGGGCTGCCGGTGATCGTTCGCGCGTCGTGCCGCGGTGATCTTGTCGTTTCGGATTGCTGCGCCGCACAAATTGTCGGGCAGGCGCCCCATATGGGTCCGCAGCGGATGTTGCAACCCCGCGTCTTTGCGCCGCGGCCGTTCGCGCATAGGGTGCGGCAAAACGGAAAGGACCAATGCATGATCGTGACCACGACCGAAAACCTGCCGGACCACCAGGTGGCCGAAGTGCTGGGCCAGTGCTTCGGCGTGGTCGTGCGCAGCCGCGGGCTGGGCGGCAATATCGTGGCCGGCCTGCGCTCCATCATCGGCGGAGAGATCAAGGAATATACCTCGCTGGTGGAAGACACGCGCCGCCATGCGATAGACCGCATGGTTTCGAACGCGCGCCTGATGGGCGCCGACGCGGTGATGATGATGCGCTTCGATTCCGGCTCTCTCGGCCAGACGATGAACGAGGTCGTCGCCTATGGAACCGCCGTGCGTCTCGCCCGGTCTGCGGAGGCCGGGCGATGAGCGCCAACGCGCGCTTCGCGATCTATGCGCTTTGCGCGCTGCTGGTGCTGGCCGGCATGGCGATGCTGAACGGCGGCGGCGGGCTGGTGCTGATCGGCATCGGGCTGGTGCTCTTCGCCAGCGTGGTGCTGGAAGGCCGCTATCGCACCGGCGGGGCCGCGCAGGACGTGCCGCCCGACCGCTGGCAGCGCACCGGCGAGCGCGAGATCGACAGCGAAACCGGAAAGCCGGTGGAAGTGTGGTTCGATCCCGTAACCGGCGCGCGCCGCTACCGGCCGCTGGACCACGATCCGCGCCGCTGACCGGGCGGCGCGGAAGTTACGCGGGGTGCGCCGTCAGTCGCCCTCGCCCGGATCGGCCGCCGTGGTACCCGGATCGATCAGGTACCGCCAGATCGCCGCGCCCAGCGCGCCGCCGATCAGCGGGGCGAGCCAGAACAGCCAGAGCTGGCCCAGCGCATCGGTCGCCGCGAACAGCGCCACACCGGTGGAGCGCGCGGGATTGACCGAGGTGTTGGTGACGGGGATCGAGACGAGGTGGATCAGCGTCAACGCAAGGCCGATCGCGATTCCCGCAAAGCCCGCAGGCGCATGGCGCGACGTCGCGCCCATGATCACCACCAGGAAGCCCGCCGTCATGATCACTTCGCACAGGAACGCGGCCTGCAACGAATAACCGCCCGGCGACAGGTCGCCATATCCGTTCGAGGCAAAGCCGCCTGCCTCGAATCCCGGCTTGCCCGATGCGATCGCATAAAGCGCAACGGCCGCGACGATCGCGGCCAGGACTTGCGCGACCCAGTAGGGAAGAAGATCCTTCCACGCAAAACGCCCGCCAACGGCAAGGCCCAGTGAAACCGCCGGATTGAAATGCCCGCCGGAAATGTTGCCCACGGCATAGACCATGGTCAGCACGGTAAGGCCGAAGGCCAGCGCCACACCCGCAAAGCCGATACCCAGGTCCGGAAAGGCCGCGGCAAGAACGGCCGAGCCGCATCCGCCGAACACCAGCCAGAACGTGCCGAAGAATTCGGCCGCCAGTTTACGCGTCATTGCTTCCCCCTCTCCCAAAGGAACATGAGAGAAGCAGCTTAGGCCCGGTCCGCGATTTTCACCAACGCGGAAATGCTCCGTTCGGGCCGTATCCGTTCGTGACGGGCGGCAAAGACCGCTTCCCTCCCGCCAGCCTACGCCCCGCCCCAGCGCGAACAATCGGGATCGAGGCCGACCACGTGACGGCGCAGCGCGGCGCGTGCCAGCCGCTCCGTCTCTGCCTTGCGCCGCGCCGCCGCAAGCGGAAGCGTGGGCGCGGGACGCACGATTTCCGCATCATAGCCATCGGCAACGATCAACCCGCACATGTCGGGTCGGAACGTTTCGGTCTCCATGCAGGCACGATCAAGATGCGGGGCTAGCCCCCAGAAGAACCGGTCGCAATGGTCAAGGTAATCGGGCCATTTTGCATCGCCCAGCAGGTCTGCCTTGGCGACCTTGATCTCCACGATCACCAGCCGCCCCTTGGCATCGATGCCCATAAGGTCCGCCCGCCTGCCCGATCGCAGCGGCATTTCACCGATGCACCAGATATCGTTGCGCGCGAACAGGCGACTTATGCCGCGGGCAACGTCCTGCGCCGTCGCAAGGTCGGCATTCGAGAGGGAAGCGGCAGAATCGGCCATGACGGCCATGATAGGAACGTAACGGGAACATGGCAAGGCCCGCCTTGCCTGCGGGACGATCAGGCGTCGCGCCCGGCTCCGGGCGGTGGGGCAAGTGCAAGCAGCGCAGTCCGCGCGGCGATAAATTCATGCCACAGCGCCAACGCGGCCGGCGCCGGATCGGCGCCGCGCGCGCGCACCGCCATAAGTGCCGAAAGGCCCGGCTCCATGATCGCCACCAGATCGTCCACCCCGCGCCGCGCGATCTCGCGGCGCCAGTCGCCCGCGTCCTTCATCATGTCGGGAAAATCGCACACGGCAGGCTGGCGCGCGTCCGGTGAAAGCCCGGCAAGCCTGCAAACGATATCGCCGGCGTCCTGCAGCGCAGACCACTTCGCGCTCAACGCGGTTGCGGCCGAATGGCCGAAATCGGGACGGCCGGCCTCCGGCGGAACGGTGCCGCGGGCTTCGGGATTGCTTGCCATAACAGCGACTCGTGCCACGAATGCGCCTACCAAATCGCTAATGCCCGAATAGGGAAAGCATGACGCGCCGCATTCCCCACAGCCCCATGACGCGCCCGGGCGATTTACACCGGACACGGCACCTTCAACGCTGCAGTGCGGATTTATCCGCCCACCGGCACCAAAACCACTGGCAAGCCCGCGCACACGCTGCTAGGTGCCCATGCCCACGCACCCGTAGCTCAGCTGGATAGAGCGCTGCCCTCCGAAGGCAGAGGCCACAGGTTCGAATCCTGTCGGGTGCGCCAGCTTTTCCATGTGATGGACCGTCTCTTCCGAAGAGGCGCCGCTTGTCACGGCATGGTCGCCTCGCGCGGGGATCGGTTACGCGGTGCGGCAGCCTGCCGCGGCGGCTGCGGCCTGGCCGAGGGATAGTCCGCCGTCGCCCGCCGGCAGCGTGTGGTGGACGAGCGGGACGAGGCCCAGCGCCTCCAGCCGCGCCGACACGCCCTCGCGTATCAGCCGGTTCTGGAACGTACCGCCGGAAAGCGCGACGGGGGTGGCGGGCGCGGGCGGGCCGCCTGACATAAGCAGCGCGACCATTGTATCCGCGAAGGCATGGTGGAACCGCGCGGCGATCACGCCCGGTGCGGTTCGGGCGGCAAGGTCCGCGGCAATTGCGTGCCATAGCCCCGCCAATCGCGCGCGTGACGGATCGCCCGGCTCCGGCCGGTCGAGCGCATAGCCTTCGCATCGATCCATGTGAGGGCGCGCGAGCGATTCCAGCGTCATTGCCGCGTGCCCTTCGTATCCGATGGCCAGCGGATGCACGCCAAGTGCGGCCGCGACCGCATCGAACAGGCGCCCGGCGGAGGAACAGGGCGGGCTGTTGAGTCTCTTGGCAATGGCCTGTTCGATCACGCGCACGCTGGAATCCTCGGGCAGGTGCGCGGTTAGCGGCGCAACCTTGGCACGCCAGTCCGGCCCGAATGCGTGCAAGAGGTGCGCGACGAGGTTGCGCCACGGCTGCTTCATCGCCTGTGCGCCGCCCGGAAGCGCCACCGCCGGAACCGCGGCAATACGCTCAGCCGAGACATAACCGCCGCGCAGCACCTCCCCGCCCCATAGCGTGCCGTCGGCGCCCAACCCCAGCCCGTCGCACACGATTGCCAGAGCTTCACGACCGGGCGCGACACCATGCTCCGCCAAGCACGCCGCCATATGCGCGTGGTGGTGCGCCACAGCGATAACCGGCACGCCCAGCTCGTCCGCCATGCGCCGCCCGAGCTGGGTTGAGAGGTAGTCCGGATGCGCGTCCACCGCGATCAGGCCCGGTGTGAAGTCATAAAGGCGGGCGAACAGGTCCAGCATCCGGCGATAGTCGGCAAGCGCCGCCGCGTCTTCCAGATCGCCGATATGCTGGGACAGCACCGCTTCGCGCCCGCGCAGCAGGCAGAAGGTGGCTTTCAACTCGCCGCCCATCGCCAGCACCGGCACGTCGCTTGCCAGCCCATCAGGCAGCATGACCGGATCGGGCGCGATGCCGCGCGCGCGGCGCAGCACGATCGGCCCGCGCGCGTCGAGTGCGACCACGCTATCGTCCACGCGGTTCACGATCTCGCGATCATGCATCAGCCACGCATCGGCAAGGTCCGCCAACCGCTCGCGCGCTTCGGCATTGGCAATCGCCTGCGGCTCGTCGCTGCGGTTGCCCGATGTCATCACCAGTGGCTGCCCCACCGCCTGCATCAGCAGATGGTGGAGCGGGGTATAGGCCAGCATCACGCCCAGATGATCCTGACCGGGCGCCAGCGCATCGGGCAACGCCTTGTCGCGGCGCGGCAACAGCACGATCGGCGCCGCGCTGGACGACATCAGCGCGGCGGCTTCGTCGCTCACATCGCAGATCGCCCGCGCCTGCTCTACGGACGCGACCATCAGCGCCAGCGGCTTCGCGTCGCGCGCCTTGCGGCGGCGCAGTTCGGCAACGGCGCTGCCATCGCGGGCAAGGCAGGCAAGGTGAAACCCGCCCAGCCCCTTTATCGCAACGATCCGCCCGGCCTTCAGCAGCCGCGCGGCTTCCATCAGCGGATCGGCGGCGGCGTTCCCCTCTCCTTCAAGCCACAGGCGGGGGCCGCATTCGGGGCAGGCGATGGGCTGGGCGTGAAAGCGCCGGTCCGCCGGATCGCGGTATTCCGCGGCGCAAGCCCTGCACATGGGGAACGCCTTCATCGACGTGTTCGCGCGATCATAGGGCACCGCCTCCACGATGGTCAGGCGCGGGCCGCAATGCGTGCAGTTGGTGAAGGCATAGCCGTGGCGGCGTTCTGCCGGGTCGCGGATTTCGGCAAGGCAGGCGGGGCACGTCGCGGCATCGGCGGTGATGCCGGTGCGCGCGTTTCCGCCGTGGCTCTCCCCGATCACGAAATCCGTGCGCGCGACGGGAGCGCCCGGCGAAGGCTCAACGCTGGCGACATGGGCAAGCGGCGGCGCTTCATCCGCCAGCGCGCGCACGAAATCGGCAAGCGCACGATCCGGTCCGGCGGCATGAACGATCACCCCTTCGGCATCGTTCGAAACCTCTCCCCGCAGCCCCAGCCGCCGCGCGAGTTGCCACACGAAGGGACGATAGCCCACGCCCTGAACCTGCCCGCGCACGCGGATCGAAAGGCTGGTCTCAGCCTCCGTAGCCATCCGTCAGCATATCCGGGGAAGCTGTTCGCCCGAAAGCCAATCGACCACGCGCATTCCGCCGATCCGGGTGGTCATCCGCACGAAGCCGGGCTGCTCTGCGGTAACGTGGCCGATCAACGCCGCGCCCGCGCCTTCGGGGTGCGCGTGCATGGCGGCCAGCACCCGGTCCGCATCGACGGCATCGCAGATGCACACCAGCTTGCCTTCGTTGGCGATGTGCAGCGGATCAAGGCCGAGCAGTTCGCAGGCCGAGGCGACTTCGGGCCGCACCGGGATCGCGCGTTCGTCTATCAGCATGCCGTGGCGCGTGCCTTCGACCAGTTCGTTCAGCGTGGCCGATAGCCCGCCGCGCGTGGGATCGCGCAGCAGCGCAATGTCCGGCGCGGCGGCGATCATGTCTGCCGCCATGCGGTGCAGCGCCGCGCTGTCCGACACGATGGAGGTGCCGAATTCCAGCCCCTGCCGCGCCGAAAGGATCGCCACGCCATGATCGCCGATCGGGCCGGACAGCAGAATCGCCTGCCCCGGCGCGATCCGCTCGGGCGAAATCTCCACACCGTCTGGCACCACACCGATGCCGGTGGTGGTGATGAACACGCCGTCTCCCTTGCCGCGCTCCACCACCTTGGTATCGCCCGTGGCGATGGGAACGCCCGCCTTCCTGGCCGCTTCGCCCATAGACGCGGCGATACGGTCAAGATCGGCAAGCGGAAAGCCTTCCTCGATAATGAAACCGGCGGTCAGCGCGACGGGCCGCGCACCGCCCATCGCCACGTCATTCAGCGTGCCGTGCACCGCCAGACTGCCGATGTCTCCGCCGGGGAAGAACAGCGGCGAGATAACATGCCCGTCGGTGGACACCACGATACGCCCCTCTGGCCGATCCAGCCGCGCGACATCGTGGTGCTGGTCCAGCAGCGGGTTGGCGAAATGGTGCGCGAAGACCTTGCGGATCAGGTCCGCCATCGCGCGCGCGCCGCCGCCGTGGCTCATCGTCACGCGCTCGTCCGCGCGGAAGCGAGCCTTGCCGAGGGGTTCAAGCGCGGTCATTCAGCCGCCTCCAGCGCCATTTCGGCCAGCGTTTCGGCCCGGCGATAGGTCCAGTAGGCTGCACAGGCCCCTTCTGAGCTGACCATGCAGCTGCCCATAGGGTTTTCGGGCGTGCAGACTTTGCCGAACAGCTTGCAGTCCTTTGGCTTTTTCACCCCGCGCAGGATTGCCGGACATTCGCAGGACTTCACTTCGCGCGCGGTCTTCTCGCTGATCGGGAAACGCTTTTCCGCATCGAAGCGCGCATATTTGTCGCGGATCGCCAGCGCGCTGTCCGCCATCCAGCCCAGCCCGCGCCATTCGAACGTGGGGCGCAGTTCGAACACGTCGTCCACCAGTTCCTGCGCTTTCGCATTGCCTTCGCGGGTGACGACGCGGGTGTACTGGTTCTCCACCGCCACGCGGCCGTCATTCACCTGACGGATCAGCATCAGCACCGACTGCATCACGTCAAGCGGCTCAAACCCGGCGATCACCACCGGCTTTGCATATTTCTCGGCCAGAAATTCATAAGGCTTCGATCCGATCACGGTCGAAACGTGGCTTGGTCCCAGAAACCCGTCGAGCCGCACCGCCTGTTCAGGATCGATCTCCGGCGCGTCGAGGATGTGGCGGATCGCCGCCGGGGTGAGCACGTGGTTGCAGAATACAGAGAAGTTCTCCAGCCCCTCGTCCGCCGCCTGGCGGATCGCCAACGCTGAGGGCGGCGTGGTGGTTTCAAACCCTATGCCCAGAAACACCACCTGCCGGTCCGGATTGGCGCGCGCGATGGCCAGCGCGTCCAGCGTGGAATAGACCATCCGCACGTCCGCGCCATCGGCCTTCGCGCTCATCAGCGATCGGCGCTTCGATCCGGGCACGCGCAGCATGTCGCCATAGGAACACAGGATCGCGCCGGGCATTTCGGCCAGTTCTATCGCATCGTCCAGCCGGCGGATGGGCAGGATGCAGACCGGGCAGCCGGGGCCGTGGATGAAGTGGACGTTGGCGGGAACAAGATCCTGCACGCCATAGCGAAAGATCGCATGAGTGTGCCCGCCGCAGAACTCCATGAAATTATAGTCGCGCGCCGGATCGGCCTCTGCATGGATCGCGGCAGACAGCTTTTCGGCCAGCGCGCGGTCGCGAAATTCGTCAACGTATTTCATGACGCGGCCTCCCCGATTTCGGCCAGTTCGCTGTCGAGCAGCCCGCCTTCGGCCATCAGCGCCAGCGTGCGCTGCGCTTCTTCTTCGCTGACCTTGTGCAAGGCATAGCCGACGTGGACCAGCACATAGTCGCCAGCCGAAACCTCATCGAGCAGTGCGACGGATATCGTCTTGGTCACGCCGCCAAGCGAAACGACGGCCATGCCGTCATCACTCAGGTCCGTAACCAGCGCGGGGATGGCAAGGCACATGGCGCTACTCCTGTCCGGCGGCGGGCGGTAATGTCGCACCCGCCATCATCGCGCCGCCCTTTATCCAGGCGATCCACGCCTCCATCCCTTCGCCGCTGCGTGCCGAAACGCGCAAGGTGCGCGCCTTCGGGTTCACGCGGCGCACGTTGGCTTCGGCAAGGTCGATATCGAAATCGAGGTGCGGCAGCAGGTCCACCTTGTTGAGCAGCACAAGGTCAGACGCGGCGAACATATCCGGGTATTTGAGCGGCTTGTCCTCTCCCTCGGTCACCGAAAGAATCGCCACCTTGTGCGCTTCGCCCAGATCGAAACCGGCCGGGCAGACAAGGTTGCCAACGTTTTCTATCAACAGAACAGAGCCATCCTGCGGCGCCAGCGGTTCAAGCGCGTGGCCGATCATGTGCGCGTCAAGGTGGCAGCCCTTGCCGGTGTTGACCTGCACCGCCGGAACGCCGGTTTCGCGGATGCGATCGGCATCGTTGCTGGTCTGCTGATCGCCCTCGATCACCGCCAGCGGCAGTTCGCCTTTCAGCTTTTCAAGCGTCCTGACCAGCAGGCTCGTCTTTCCCGAACCGGGCGAGGAGACGAGGTTGAGGACGAACATGCCCTTGTCGGCAAACAGCTTGCGATTGGCGGCGGCATAGGCGTTGTTCTTGCCAAGGATATCGGCTTCAAGCCGGATCAGGCGCGACTGGCTCATCCCCGGCACGGACGTTCCCGCCGGGCCTTCGCCATAGTGCAGATCACCATGATCGCCGTGGTGGTGGTGATGATCGTGGTCATGATGATCGTGACCATGATCGTGATGATGATGATAGTGGTGATGGCCCTGCCCTTCGATCCGGGTTTCGCCTTCGCCGCATCCGCATACGTTGCACATCAGCACACCTCCAGTTCGCGTATCTTCAGGTCTTCCCCGCCGGTCACCTGCACCTGGTATCCGCCGCAATGCGGACAGGCATCATAACGCTGCGCAAGCCGAACCGCACGCGCGCAGGGCATGCACCACCCCTCGCCCGGCAATTCCACGATTTCCAGCGTGGCGCCCTGCGCAACCGAACCGTTCATCGCCACGTCGAAACCGAAGCGCAGCGCTTCTATTTCCACGCCCGAAAACGCGCCGACTTCCAGCGCCACACGCTCAACCCGCGCGAAGTTCCGCGCACGCGCCTGATCCTCGATGATGGAGCGGATGGATTCGCACAGCGCCAGTTCGTGCATCAGCCCACCTCCTCGCGCCCCGCCTCCACGCGCCCCGCCTCCACGCGCCAATGCGTGCACGGATCGACCGCGGCGACGATTTCGCGCGCCGCATCCGCGCGGTCACCCGCGGGAAGAGTCGCCAGTCCGGCCAACCATGGCCGCACAAAGCCGCCTTGCGCAAGCGCGGTATCGGTGGGCGAAAGGATCGCATAGTCCGACACGCGGCCGTGTTCTGCGCGCGCCCGGTGGGTCAGCGCACCGCGCGCGCATTCCACCGTTACCTGCGCGCCGCCGTCGGCCGGTCGCTGCGCGACAGCGGGCGTTCGGGTGTCTCCGCTTCTCATGGCCTTCACCACGGCGGCAAGGTCCGCCAGCCGCGCGGCGTGGAACGACGCGACGCTGCCCGAGCGCACGTCTGCCAATGCGGGCGCGGCGGAATGGCGATGCACCAGCGTTTCGAGCAATGGCCCGTCCGCTTGCGGCAAGTGGTCCTGCCCAAGCGCGCGGAGCATATGCCGGGCCGCAACGGTCTGGCCGCGCGCGGCCCATTGCGGCAGACTTTCGCGCGCCAGCCATTCATCGGCAGGGCACCCGAACACCCGCTCCTCGATCAGTGCCAGTGCGCGGTCCGCCCCGCCAGAGCGCGTGGCGCGGTTCACCTCCATCGCCGCGTCCCGGTCAGGCGCTTCGCCCAGAGCCGCCGTCCAGCCAAGAAACACCCGCAAGGCGTGTTCCCGCACGGTTTCGGCCATGGCCGCATCGCGCAAGGCCGCGTGTTCATCCGCATCGACCGGCTGACCGGCGGCGGCTGAAAGCGCCAGCATCGCCGCAAGTTGCTGCGCCGCCGGGCAGATCGCGAAAACGCGGCCGAGCAGCGGCACCACCTCTTGCACATCCCGCCCGGCAAGGATGCGCGCCACGCGGCCCGTTCCCTGATAATCGACCGTCAGCGCCGGTTCCGCATCGGACACGCGCACCACAAGGCCGGGAAGCCCGCTCATCGCGCGGCGTCCTGGCTCTGCGAGCCACCCGCGAAACGGCTGGAGGCGAAAAAATGGGCGCAGTCGGCAAGCGAAGGCATGATCACCGGCAAGTCTCCGGGCACGGCTGGCGCGGTTTCGGGAATCTGGCCACCCTCGATCGCGCTGCCAAACAGCATATCCCGAGAATTGCGATAGCGCACGTATCAAGTGTCGCGCATCGCAGCCGGCTGAGCGGCACCGCGAAGCGACTTCCGAATGCTGTTGGCAACGGGCCGGAACCCGCTCGCTGGCAAGGGCGCCCAAAACGCAGACAGCGATCAAACTATGGGAAAAACTGGAGCGGGCGAAGGGATTCGAACCCTCGACCCCAACCTTGGCAAGGTTGTGCTCTACCCCTGAGCTACGCCCGCTCGTGCGTTTCGGGACCGGGGCTTCGAAGCCCTCCGATCCGGGGTGAGGCGCGCCGTTAGCATGGGGTCCGTGACCCCGCAAGCAGGAAATTTCCCTTTGCGCGCAGCAGAGGGGGCGTCCCTGCGTCAAAGGGCATAAACCCCTTGCCGTTCGCCATGCGGTTCCCACATTGTGTCGCCTGAAAGCCATTCCTTCCAACCCGACACACGCGGAGAATCGACCTTGGCGAGCGCTGGCCTGAGCATCGACGAACAAAAAGCAGTGGACCGGTTCCGCAAGACGGTGGTCGAACCGTCGATGAACAACCTCGTCATCCTGGACTTCTGGGCCGAATGGTGCGGACCGTGCAAGGCGCTGACCCCGGTGCTGGAAAAAGTCGCGGCCGAATATGCCGACAAGGGCGTGGTGCTGGCCAAGGTGAACGTTGACGAGGAACAGTTCATCGCCGCCCAGTTCCAGGTGCGTTCCATCCCCACGGTCTATGCGATGTTCCAGGGCCAGCCGGTGGCCGACCTGACGTCCGCCCGCAGCGAATCGCAGCTGAAGCAGGCGATCGACCAGATCCTGAAGCAGCTTCCGGTCGAGCCAGGCGGCGCGGCGAACGGCGAGGAAAAGCAGGACATCGGCGCGCTGGTGGCGATGGGCGAGGAAGTGCTGGCGGGCGGCGATGCCGAACGCGCGGCGGGCGTGTTCGCCCAGATCGCCGAGATGGCGCCCGACAACGCGGAAGCCCACGCCGGGCTGATCCGCGCGTTGACGGCGGCCGGGCACCGCGAACAGGCGCAGGCCGCGCTCGACGCGCTCGACCCGAAGATCGCCGCCGATCCCGCGCTCGACCAGGCGAAATCCGCGCTCGCACTGGCGGAGGACGCGCCCGACACCGGAGAGCTTGACGCGCTGAAAAGCGCGGCGGCCGCCGATCCGGCGGATATGGACGCGCAACTGGCGCTTGCCAACGGACTCTATGCCAGCGGCGACCGCGATGGCGCGGTCGACCTGCTGCTGAAGATGATCGAAACCGACCGCGAATGGAACGAAGGCGCGGCAAAGGCCCGCCTGTTGCAGATATTCGAAGCGGTCGGGCTTGAAGACCCCTGGGTTGCGGCCAAGCGGCGGCGGCTCTCGCTGGTGCTGTTCGGCTGAGGCCTGGCGCATGGCCGGAACGATCAGCACGACGCGCCTGTCGATCTTCCCGCTGGCCGGGGCGCTGCTTTACCCCGGCCTGCACCTGCCGCTGCACATCTTCGAACCGCGGTACCGCGCGATGGTGTCCGACGCGCTGGCGCGCGACCGGCGCATCGCGATGATCCAGCCGCAGCCGACCGGCGACGGGACGCAGTTGTTCACCATCGGCTGCGTGGGCCGGATCGACGAGGTGGAGGCGCTGGACGACGGACGCTTCAACCTTGTGCTTGAGGGTCTTTCGCGCTTCCGCGTGCTGCGCGAACTGGACGTGACGACGCCGTTCCGACAGGTCGAGGCCGAACTGATCCCCGAACCCGACGACCAGACGCTGAGTTCGGTGGAACGCGCGGGGTTCGAACAGGAAGCGCGCGATTTTGCCGATGCGCAGGGCTATCGCGTCGACTGGGAGGCGGTTTCGCGGCTGGACGACGTGACGCTGATCAACGGCGTGGCGCAGATCGTGCCCTTCGATGCGGCCGCCAAGCAGGCGCTGCTGGAAGCGGGCGACATCAACGAACGCTGCGACCTTCTGGTGCAGCTGATGCAGTTCTTCGGACGCCGCGACGATGACGACGACGACCGTGTGACGCTGCAGTAGCGGTGGCGATCGGCGGCACGATGCTAGAGCGTCTAGGCCTGAACCTGCCGATCATTCAGGCGCCGATGGCCGGTGTTTCGACGCCCGAACTTGCGGCGGCCGTCTCTAACGCGGGCGCACTCGGTTCCATCGGCGTGGGAGCTACGGACGCGGCGGGCGCAGGCGCCATGATTGCCAAGCTGCGCGCAAGGACCGACCGGGCCTTCAACGTCAACCTGTTCGTGCACCGCAGTCCGGTGCCCGACCCGTCGCGCGAAGCAGCATGGCTTTCCGCGCTCGACCCGACCTTTCGCGCCTTCGGGGCAAAGCCCCCGACCACGCTTCGCACGATCTATCGCAGCTTCGCCGAAGACGAAGCCATGCTGCGACTGCTGATTGCGACAAAGCCGCCGATGGTCAGCTTTCACTTCGGATTACCCGACGGCCCCCGGATCGCGGCGTTGAAAGAAGCCGGATGCCACCTTGTCGCAACGGTCACGAACCTGGCCGAAGCGCAGGCCGCACGGCGGGCAGGCATCGATGCCCTGGTTGCGCAAGGTATCGAAGCGGGAGGCCATCGCGGCTGTTTCGACGAGAATGCCGCCGACGATTGTCTGGGGACGATGCCCCTCGTCCGCATCCTCGCAAGCCAATCCGGCCTGCCGGTAATTGCGGCCGGAGGGATCATGGACGGCAGGGGCATCGGCGCCGCGCTTCGAATGGGCGCAATCGCCGCGCAACTGGGCACGGCCTTCATCGGCTGCCCGGAAAGTGCGGCGGACGAAGCCTATCGTTCGGCCCTGTTCGCCACGGAGGCACGGCACACGGTGATGACACGCGCGATTTCCGGCCGCCCCGCCCGCTGCCTGCGCAACCGCTTCACGATCCTGGGCGACACGATCGAGGCGGGCGTGCCGGACTACCCGATTGCCTACGATGCGGGCAAAGCGCTCAACCTGGCGGCAAAGGCGGCTGGCGAAAGCGGTTTCGGTGCGCAATGGGCCGGTCAGGGCGCGCCGCTGGCGAGAACGCTTCCGGCAGCGGACCTTGTCGCCCGATTGGCGGCAGAGATGGCCGGTTGAATTGCCGCCCAGGCGGTGCAGGGCTGCAAATGTCAGAATCGTGCCGCTAGAACTGAGCCTTGATCCCGTCGATCACGTATTGCGCGGCGAGGGCGGCCAGCAGCACGCCCAGCAGCCGCGTGATCACCGCTTCGGTGCGTGCGCCCATCAGGCGCATCAGCGGGCCGGCGGCGATCAGCGCGATGAGCATCAGGACCATCACGGACGCAAGCGCGGCAAGCACGACCAGCGTCTGTTCCGCGCCTTGCGCGCGCGCCATCAGCAGCATGATAGAGGCGATGGCGCCCGGCCCAGCCAGCATCGGCATGGCCATGGGGAAGACGGAAACATCCTCTATCTCCGGCCCCTGATGCTCTTCCTTCACGCGCTCCGCCCGTTCCTCTCGCCGCTGGGTGCGCTTTTCGAACACCATGTCGAGCGCGATCACGAACAGCATGATGCCGCCCGCGATGCGGAACGCATCCAGCTCTATGTGCATGGCGGCGAGCAGTTGCTTGCCGAACAGCGCGAAGGCGACAAGGATCGTGCTGGCGATCAGCACCGCGCGGATCGCCATGGATCGCGATTGCTGCGGCGTCGCGCCGCTGACGAGCCCGGCAAAGATCGGCGCACAGCCGGGCGGGTCTATCACCAGGAACAGCGTTACGAAGGCAGACAGGTAAAGCGAAATCATTGCGCGGCCCCTTGCGGCGCGGCAACGCGGCTGTCCACCACCGTTTTCCACGCGCCGTCTTTCCACGCCCATGCGATAAAGCGGCGGGCCATGTCGGGCATCACGGTGGAACGCCAGGCAAGCGTGCCGTCGTCGGACCGGCCATCCCTGCTGTCGGCGCCGGCGGGAAGCTGCGTGTCCGGCAAGGCGGCGGGCAGCGGCGCGATGCGCAGGCCGGTTTCATCGTCCTTCGGCCAGTCCTTGTGCTCTCGCAGATACATCGGCGGCACCCCGCCATGCGCGCCGCGCTTGCAATCGGCCACATTGCCATCGACGAAATCGGCTTGCGGAAGCGGCTTTGCCAGCGTGTCGCCCTGGTCAAGCACCCACTTCAAATCGCCCTTCTTGTTGCGCCGCCAGACGGTTGTGAAATAGCCGGTCCCTTTCGGCCCCTGCCACGCCCCCTTCGTGAGCGCATAGCTGCCGTCGCAGCTCGACCACACGACCTGCGGCTGCCACGTCATCGCGGCGGGCGGGTTCGCACGGTCCTTCAGCCAGTCGCGCGCGTTCACGCGCCGGGGCACGAACATCTCCGCGTCCTTGGCCGCGTTGTCGCGAAAGGCGGTCCACTGGCCCTTGTCCTTCGCCTCCTGCGCGAAGCCCAGTTCAGCCGCGATCACCGCGCCGGGGTTGGCCACGGGCCGCAGTTCGGGCCTGCGCCGCGCATCGGCGGGTGACGAGGCGAGAACGGCGGCAAGCGCCAGAGCAATCCCGATGGACGCCCGGACGGTGTTCCGTCCGTCCCGGGCCTGTCGATAGACAATAGTGCCGCTCATCGTTCCTGCCACATTGCCCTGCCACATTGCGAAGTCGCCCTTCGACACGCTCAGGGCGAACGGGATAGAGTCAGATCGCGTCTTCCGCCAGCGTCAGCCCGGCATTGCGATGCGCGGCAACCAGCGTGTTGCGCAGCAGCACGGCGATGGTCATCGGCCCCACGCCGCCCGGCACCGGCGTAATCGCGCCCGCCACTTCTGCCGCCGAAGCATAGTCCACATCGCCCACCAGACGGCCCTTGCCGCCCTCTTCGGCCGGCGGCAGGCGATTGATGCCCACGTCGATTACGGTCGCGCCGGGCTTGATCCAGTCGCCCTTCACCATTTCGGGACGGCCCACCGCGGCCACCACGATATCGGCGCGGCGCACAACCGCTGGCAGATCCTTCGTCCGGCTGTGCGCGATGGTGACGGTGCAGCTCTCCTGCAAGAGCAGCTGCGCCATCGGCTTGCCGACGATGTTGGACCGCCCGATCACCACGGCATCAAGCCCGGACAAGCTGCCCAGCCGGTCTTTCAGCAGCATCAGGCAGCCGAGCGGCGTGCAGGGCACGAATCCCGGTTGCCCCACCGCAAGCCGTCCGGCGTTGGTGACGTGGAAGCCGTCGACATCCTTGTCCGGATTGATCGCGGCGATCACCTTCTGCTCGTCCATGTGCCTGGGCAAGGGAAGCTGCACCAGGATGCCGTCGACCGCCGGATCGGCGTTCAGCTGTTCGACCAGTGCCAGCAGGTCCGCCTCGGGCGTATCGACGGGCAGCTTGTGCTCGAAACTGGCCATCCCGGCCTCGACCGTCTGCTTGCCCTTCGAGCGCACATAGACCTGGCTTGCCGGATCTTCGCCCACCAGCACCACGGCAAGGCCCGCCTTGCGTCCCGCTTTCGCCTCGAACCCGGCGGCGAGCTCACCCACCCTGGCGCGCAGCGTTGCGGCGAAGGCCTTTCCGTCAATCACGTCAGCAGCCATCAGTACGCCACCGAGCTTGCGGCCACGCCGCGCAGAAGGATGATCAGCAGGTTCAGCAGGATGATCAGCACCATAGGCGAGAAATCGATCGAGCCGGTATTGGGCATGAACCTGCGGATCGGATTGAGGATCGGATCGAGGATGGCATTCAGCGCGGTCCACAAGGCGCTGACTGCGGCGTTATGCATGTTGACCACGTTGAACGAGATCAGCAGGCTGAGAACGAACTGGATAATCACCGCAATGATGATGATGTTGACCAGGTATCCGATCATCTCGATCAGGGTGTAAAGCAGCACTGGCGTCGAACCTCTCGCTAAAACCGGCAGGCCGCTCGTCTAGCCGAGAGGCACCGGGTGTATCAACCGGGCAATACGCAGACCGCACGTGCAAATTTCACGCGCGCAAATTTCACTGGCCGGTCCGCAGCGTTTCACGCGCGGATCAGTGTGCCCGCACCCTTTTCGGTGAAGATTTCCAGCAGCATCGCGTGCGGCACCCGCCCGTCGAGCACGACCGCCGCCTCGCATCCGGCGCCGACCGCCTGGACGCAGGTTTCCAGCTTGGGGATCATTCCACCCGAAATCGTGCCGTCATCCCTCAACCGGGCAATGTCGCGCGGGCGCAGGTCGGTCAGCAGGTTCTTGTCCTTGTCGAGCACGCCGGCAACGTCGGTCAGCAGGAAAAGCCGCGCCGCGCCCAGCGATGCGGCGATCGCACCCGCCATCGTATCGGCGTTGATGTTGTAGGTGTGCCCGTCCTGACCCACGCCGATCGGCGCGATGACCGGGATCATGCCGGCCTTGCTGGCGGTTTCGATGATCGTCGGGTCGATGTGCGCCGGTTCCCCCACGAAGCCCAGGTCCACGGCCATTTCGATATTGCTTTCCGGGTCCTTGGTGGTGCGCTGCACCTTCACCGCCGTCACCAGTCCCGCGTCCTTGCCCGAAATGCCCAGCGCCTTGCCGCCGGCCTTGGCGATCCAGCCGACCAGTTCCTTGTTGATCGCGCCGGACAGGACCATCTCGGCCACTTCGGCCGTCGCCTTGTCGGTTACGCGAAGCCCGTCGACAAAGCTCGATTCAACGCCCAGCTTCTTCAGCATCGCGCCGATCTGCGGCCCGCCGCCGTGAACCACCACCGGGTTGATGCCCACCGCCTTCAGCAGCACGACGTCTTCGGCGAAATCGTGCGCGAGTTCGGGATCGCCCATCGCGTGGCCGCCGTATTTGACGACGAAAGTCTGTCCGGCATAGCGCTGGAGATAGGGGAGCGCTTCGGTCAGCGTCTCCGCCTTGGCAAGCATCGCGGGGTCGTGGGTCTGTGTCATCGCGCGCAGCCCTTACGCGCAAGTGCGCGCGCGTTCCACCCTTTTGCCCTTTTCCGCCCGTCAGGCCTTCCCGTCCAGCTTGCGCCCCAGCCGCACGAAGACCCAGATCAGCGGCGGCACCATGATCGTGGACAGCACCAGCTTGGAAATGATCTGGCCTTCCATGATGTTGAGCAGGGGCAGCGGCTGGCCGTTGGCGCTGTCCACCACGCCATAGAACGATATGGTGATGAACAGCACGGTATCGACGATCTGGCTGAGCATCGATGCAATCCACGCGCGCAGCATCAGCAGGTGCCCGCGCCCGCCCGCGAGACGCGAGAAGATATAGACGTTGAGCGTCTGCGAGGTGCCATAGGAAATAAGCCCGGCAAGCTGCATCCGCGCGCCCTGCCCCAGAAGCCGCGCATAAGCTTCCTGATCGCCCCAGAACGGCGCGGGCGGCACCGCGCGGATCACGATCGTCAGCAGGATCATCGATACGATCAGCGGCACGAAGCCGAAGCGCACCAGCTTGTTGGCCATGTCCTGCCCGAACAGTTCGGCCACCGCGCTGGCCATCACCACCAGCAGCAGGAAGGCGAAGATGCCCGATTCTACCGCAAGGTCGCCCAGCACGGGCCAGTGCCCCAGCGATGCGAGCTTGGTGCCCAGCACGCCCGCCAGCACGGCCAGCCCGCCATAGAGCAGCGAGAAGACGAACAGCGAACGCGGGAAGGCGGCGGGCGAAGGCGCGGCAGCGGGCGAGTTATCCATCGCCGCCCGATAGCGGCAATTTGCCCGCCGGCCAATTCGCGATTAGGAACGGACGAAACCAGTATCGTTCCCCTGCCGGAGGCCAAGCGCCCTTCATGCACATCCTGTCCAGTCTTGCCGGGATGGCGCTCATCCTGCTGGCCGCATTCCTGCTTTCTTCCAACCGCCGCGCGATCCGCCTGCGCGTGGTCGGCGCGGCCTTCGCGCTCCAGGCCGGGTTCGCGGCGCTGGTGCTTTACGTGCCGGTAGGCAAGGCGGTTCTGCAGGCTACGGCGCACGGCGTGGAATCGCTGCTCGGCTATGCCAAGGCGGGGGTCGATTTCGTGTTCGGACCGCTTGCCTCGCCCGAGATCGGAGGCAACTCCTTCGCCATCGCCGCGTTGCCGGTGATCATCTTCTTCGCCGCGCTGATATCGATCCTCTATTACCTGGGGATCATGCAGCTGGTGATCCGCTGGATCGGCGGCGCGCTGGAAAAGGTGACGGGGATCAGCCGCGTCGAATCGCTGTGCGCGGCGTCCAACATCTTCGTGGGCCAGTCCGAATCGCCACTGGTGATCCGGCCCTATCTGGCGGCGCTTACCCCGTCGCAGCTGTTCACGGTGATGAGCGTGGGCATGGCCGGCGTCGCGGGAACGATCCTGGCCGCCTATGCCAGCATGGGCATCCGCATCGATTACCTTGTCGCCGCCGCCTTCATGTCCGCGCCGGGCGGCATCCTGATGGCCAAGATCATGATGCCCGACGAGCCGGGGGAGGAACATTTCGAACCGGACGAGGCGCAGGCCGCCACCGCCGCCGAACAGAAGCTGACCAATCCGCACGACCCGGCCAAGATCCGCCCGCCCGTGCAGATCGAGCCGGAGGAGGAGCGCCCGGCGAACATCATCATGGCCGCCAGCCAGGGCGCGCAGACGGGCGTGAAGCTGGCCGTTGCGGTGGGCGCGATGGTGCTGGCATTCGTGGCGCTGGTTGCGCTGGCCAACGGGTTTCTGGGCGGGATCGGCGGATGGTTCGGCTATCCTGACCTCAGCTTCCAGCAGGTTATCGGCTATGTCTTCGCGCCGGTGTTCTGGCTTCTGGGGGCGCCGAACTGGAACGAGGCGATGCAGGCGGGCGGCTTTTTCGGCACAAAGCTGGTGCTGAACGAGTTCGTGGCCTTCATCGAACTGGGCAAGGACACCGGCCTTTCGCCGCAGACCAACGCGCTCGTCACTTTCGCGCTCTGCGGATTTGCCAACTTCAGCTCGATCGCCATCCAGATGGCAGTGACGGGCGGGCTTGCCCCGAACCAGCGCGAACAGATCGCCAGGCTCGGGCTGAAGGCGCTGGCCGCCGGATCGCTTTCCAACCTGATGAGCGCGGCCCTGGCCGGCCTGTTCCTGAGCCTGTCCTGACGGCATGAGCGACGCGCACCCCTTCCGCCTTTCCAATGCCGAAGCGCTGGCGGCGGACGCGCCGTACACCTTCTTCATCCCGTCGGCCGCCGAACGGGAGGCCGTGGCCCCCGGTGCGATGGTAAAGCTGGTGTTCGAATACCAGTGGGACAGCCGCAAGCTGAACGGTGAGCGGATGTGGGTGAAAGTAACCCATGTCGACGGCAGGGAGATGACCGGACTGCTGGACAACCGGCCTTACGAAGAAGGGCTGGAAGAAGGCATGGTCGTCAACTTCTCGCCCGCCAACGTGATAGAAATCGAATGGGGCGACCTGCCGCGCCCCGACGTGCCCGAACGGCGCGAATACTGGGAACGATGCTTCGTCGATGCCTGCGTGGCGGACGGCGATGTGCCGGTCGGCTTCCTTTATCGCGAGGAGCCGGACCTTGAAGGAAGCGACGAGAAATATCCCGACAGCGGCTGGCGCATCCGCGGGCGCGAAACGGGCGATCCGGCCGACAGCCTGGACGCGCGCAAGATCGCCTACGTCGCGCTCGGCGCGGTGCTCAACAGGGACAGTTCGATCCTCCCCCTGCTCGATGCGCCGATCGGCAGCGCCTTCGTGCGCGATCCGCAAAGCGGCGAGTACCGACCCGCCTGAACGGACGGAGCGGCGCAAGCGGAGGCGCAGTTCAGCCCTGCGTCGGGCCGGACGTATCCTTCTGCCACCATTTCGCGGCATGGTGCTGCTTCTTGGCGACGGTCGGATGCGCGGCAGAGGGCGGTGCGTCCGATGCCTGGGGCACGCTGCAATAGGCGGTCATGCAGATGCCCGCCCCCCACCACAGGGCATGCCACCGGCTGCGGAATACCTGGTTGATCCTGGGCTTGAACATGGCCGCGAAGGTTACGCCCACACGGTTAAGAAGCGTTGAAAGGGCGCAGCTATCCCGGCCTCACCCGCCTTTCGGCGTCACCCTCTCGTCCCGATCCGCGAACGCTATTCTCCCGCCTCGCGCTTCAACTCGTAAAGCAGGTCCAGCGCCTCGCGCGGGCTGAGCGCGTCTATGTCCAGCCCTTCAAGCCGCGCGCGCAAGGCATCCACCTTTTCCTCTGCGGCGTCGAGCGCGGCGGCAAATAGCGGCAGGTCGCCCAGCCCCGCCGCCAGCCCGCCGGTTTCCGCGCGGCCCTTTTCCAGCTTGTCCAGCACCGCCTTCGCGCGCCGAACCACGGCATCGGGCACACCCGCCAGCCGCGCCACGGCAAGGCCATAGCTCTTGTCCGCCGGGCCTTCGGCCAGTTCGTGCAGCAGCACCAGTTCGCCTTTCCATTCACGCGCGCGGACGTGATGGAGCGACAACGCCCCGCAGCTTTCGGCAAGGCGCGACAACTCGTGATAGTGCGTGGCGAACAGGCAGCGGCTCCGGTTGATCGAATGCACCGCTTCCACCACCGCCCAGGCAAGCGCCAGCCCGTCATAGGTGGATGTGCCGCGCCCCACTTCGTCAAGGATCACGAAACTGCGCTCTGTCGCCTGCGAAAGGATCGCGGCGGTTTCCACCATCTCCACCATGAAAGTGGATCGCCCGCGCGCCAGGTTGTCGCTTGCGCCCACGCGGCTGAACAGCCGGTCCACCATGCCCACCGTCGCGCTTTCCGCCGGAACGAAGCCACCCGCCTGCGCCAGCAGCACCACCAGCGCGTTCTGGCGCAGGAAGGTGGACTTGCCGCCCATGTTCGGCCCGCCGACCAGCCACAGCCGGTCCTGTTCCGAAAGCACGCAATCGTTGGCGACGAAGCGTTCGCCACCCGCCGCAAGCGCCGCCTCCACCACCGGATGCCGGCCGCTGCGGATATCCAGGTCCAGCCCTTCGGAGATCTTCGGCAGCGCCCAGCCGCCTTCCGCCGCACGCTCCGCCTGTCCGGCGGATACGTCTATCCGGGCGAGCGCGTCGGCGGTGGCGGCAATCGCCTCACGCGCGTTTACCGCTTCTCCTACCAGTTCCTCGAAATGCGCTTCTTCCGCCGCCAGCGCGTGCCCGCCCGCTTCCGCGATGCGGCTGGCCTCTTCATGCAGCGCCAGCGCGTTGAAGCGCACCGCGCCGGCCATCGTCTGGCGGTGGGTGAAGCCGCTGTCTCCGGCCATCAGTTTATCGGCGTGCTTGGCGGGCACTTCGATGAAATAGCCGAGCACGCCGTTGTGCTTGATCTTGAGCGCGGAAATGCCGGTTTCGTCGCGGTATTTTGCTTCCAGCGCAGCGATCGCACGGCGCGCGTTGCCCGATGTGCGCCGCAATTCGTCAAGCGACGCGTCATAGCCTTCGGCAATGAAACCGCCCTGCGCGCGTTCGGTGGGCGGTGACGGCACCAGCGCGCGCGAGAAGAGATCGACCAGCGCGCCGTGCCCGCCCAGTTTCGGCAGCAGCTTATCGAGCAAGGCAGGCCGTTCGCTTCGCGCCGACAGATAATCGCGCAGCCGCCGCGCCTCTGCCAGCCCGTCGCGCAACTGGCCCAGGTCGCGCGGGCTGCCGCGCCCGGCAACCACGCGGCCCAGCGCGCGGCCGACATCGGGCGCGGCACGCAGCACCGCGCGCAAGTCTTCGCGCAGCAACGGATCGTCATGCAGCCAGCTGACCAGTTCCAGCCGCGCGCGGATCGCACCCGCGTCGGTCAGCGGTGCGGACAGGTCATCCGCCAGCAGGCGCGCGCCCGCTCCGGTCACGCAGCGGTCTATCGCGGCGACAAGGCTGCCCGTGCGTCCGCCCCCGCTCGCAACAAGGATTTCCAGGCTGGCCCGCGTCGCCTCGTCCATCGCCATGTGCCCGCCGCTCGCGCGCGCGACAGGCGGCAGCAGAAGGGGCAACGCGCCGCGCCCGACGTGATCGAGATAGGCAATCAGGCCGCCCGCCGCCGCCAGCATCGCGCGGGTGAACTGGCCGAATCCGTCAAGCGTGGTCACGCCGTGGATCGCCTTCAGCCGCGCTTCGCCTTCGCCGCTGTCGAAGCTGCGCCCGTCGCGCGGCACGGCATCGAGGGGCGCACCGTCAAGCCCTTCGGGCGCAACGACCTCGCTCGCGCCGATCCGCGCCAGCGCCGCGCCCACGGCCTCGGGCGCGCATTCTTCCAGCTCCATGCGGCCGGTGGAGATGTCGCAGGCGGCAATGCCCACGCTGCCCCGCACGTCGCACAACGCGGCCAGCACGTTTGCGCTGCGCGGGTTGAGCAGCGCCTCTTCGGTCAGCGTGCCGGCGGTAACGAAGCGCACGATATCGCGCGCGACCAGCGCCTTCGACCCGCCGCGCTGCTTCGCTTCCTCGGGCGTTTCCACCTGCTCGGCAATCGCCACGCGGCATCCCGCCTTGATCAGCCGCGCAAGGTAACCTTCGGCGGAATGGACCGGGACGCCGCACATCGGAATGGGCGCGCCGGCGTGTTCTCCCCGGCTGGTCAACGCGATGTCGAGCACTTGTGCCGCCGTTTTCGCATCGTCGAAAAACAGCTCGAAGAAGTCGCCCATGCGGTAAAACAGCAGGCAGTCCCCTGCTTCCTGCTTGAGCGCCAGATATTGCGCCATCATCGGAGTTGGGGCATGGGGGCTTTTCACGGCGCACGTGGCTAGACGATGCGTTGACGTTTCTCAAACCATCGGCAGTGGATATCGACAGGGGTATGAACACCCGTCAGGAGCTTCGGCCGTTACAGCGGCTTTTGCGTGGACTGGTCCCCGGGCGCGATTCCTGGAGCGGCCCCGTATTGCCGTGGCTGACCGGCCCCGGCATCGCGATTATCACGCTGCTGGTCTGCCTGCCCTTCGTTCTGGTGGAAGTGCCGCCGCTGGTGGACCTGCCGGGCCACATGGGCGCCGCCGCGATCGAATCCGCATCCCCCGACAGCCCGCTTTCGCAATACTGGGGCTTTCGCTGGATGTTCACGCTGAACCTTGGCGGCGGTGTGCTGATGAAGCTGATCGGCGCGGAATTCGGCGTGCTCGCCGCCGGGTGGTGGAGCACGGTGCTGGCCACCGGCCTGTTTGCCGCGGGTTGCCTGGCGACAGTGCGGATGCTGAACCCCAGGGGCGGCCATGCGGCGGCGTTCGCCCTGATGTTCGTGTTCAGCTTCCCGCTGCTGACGGGCTTTCTCAACTATATCCTGGCAACCGGCCTCAGCCTTGCGGCCTTTGCCGCATCGATCAGGCTGGAAGACCAGCCGCGCCGCCGCGCGCTGCTGCTGATCGTGGTGCAGCCCATCGCGCTGTTGTGCCACGCGATCGGCGGCATCCTGCTGCCGGTGCTGGTGGGCGTTTACACGCTGGGCAAGCTGCTGGACGATCGGCCCGGCCGGCTGGACCGTGCCGCGCTTCGCGAAATGGCGCGCAAGATGATGGTCGCGTGCTGGCCGCTGGTTGCCGCGCTGGTGACGATCGCGATCTGGAAGATCGCCTCTTCCGATCACGGCGTCCATTCGGTGCTGCGCTGGCGCTGGAACCAGAAGGCGTGGTCCTTCGTGCTGACGCTCCGCGACCAGAGCCTTGTGCTTGACGCGGCGACGACCGCCGCGTGCTTTGCGCTGATCCTGTTCGGCTGGATGCTGGGCGCGCGCTGGACGTGGAAGCAGCTGCTGCCGGGCCTTGCCGTCCTGTTCATGTTCGCGGCCATCCCCAGCGACATCGACGGTTCGGCCTTTGTCGATATCCGCCTCTTGCCGGTTGCGGCGATGCTGCTGCTGGGCCTGCAGGACTGGAGCCGCGCCCCGTTCAAACGCGCACGCGCCGTCGCGGTGGCGGGTGCGATGATCCTGGGCGTCCGGCTGGTGGTGACCGCGGCCAGTTTTTCCGACTATGCCGACGATTACAACCGCCAGCTTTCCGCGCTGGACCACGTGAAGGCGGGCAGCCGGGTTCTGGCGTTCGTTGAGCATTCCTGCATCGAGGAATCGTGGCGCAACACGCGGCGCGACCACCTGGCCAGCCTTGCCGGCCTCTATCGCCAGGCCTGGGTGAACGACAACTGGGCGGTGCCCGGGCTCGACATGATCCAGCCACGCTTCCGCCCCGGTCGCTTCTATGTCGCCGATCCGTCCGAGTTCGTGTGGTCGCCCAAGTGCGCGGGCGGGCGCCTGCGCACCGTGGACATCGCGCTGAAGCACGCGCCGATCGACATGGTGGATTATGTCTGGCTGATCGACACCGGCCTTCCCAGGCGTCCCGACCCGCGCCTGCGCCTTGTCTGGCAGGATGGCCGGTCGATGCTGTTCGAGGTGCGTCCGCTCGGTTTCGCGAACTGGCGCCTCAGCCAGTTGTGATCGCAGGGTCCGATCCGGACGTTTCGCGGCAATGCCGTAGCGTCCGGAGCGATGGAACCGCATTACCAAAACGCCATCACGGAAATGGTTGCCAAACCGGCCCCCCGATAGGCTAAGGGACTTGAACCTGAACACCATGAGTCCGCGAATGCGCTTCGCGGCATAGCGGGGAAATTGCATGGCCGAGGAAGACAACGTCCGCTTCACCGAGCGCGAGGCGCTGTTTTACCACAACACGATTCGCCCCGGTAAGATCGAAATCATCGCCAGCAAGCCGATGGCGACGCAGCGTGACCTGTCGCTCGCCTACTCGCCCGGCGTGGCCGTTCCCGTGCGCGCCATCGCCGACGATCCGCAAACTGCATACGACTATACCGCCAAGGGGAACCTTGTTGCCGTCATCTCAAACGGAACGGCGATCCTGGGCCTGGGCAATCTGGGCGCGCTCGCTTCGAAGCCGGTGATGGAAGGCAAGGCGGTGCTGTTCAAGCGCTTTGCAGACGTCGATTCGATCGACATCGAACTCGCCACCGAAGACGCCGATGCCTTCATCGAAGCCGTCGCGCTGATGGAACCGAGCTTTGGCGGCATCAACCTTGAAGACATCAGGGCGCCCGAATGCTTCATCATCGAACAGGCGCTGAGGGACCGGCTGAACATCCCGGTCATGCATGACGACCAGCACGGCACCGCAATCATCTCTGCCGCCGGCCTGCTCAATGCCTGCCACCTGACCGGGCGCGACCTGAAGAACGTGAAGGTGGTGGTGAACGGCGCCGGCGCGGCGGCCATCGCCTGCACCGCGCTGATCAAGGCGATGGGCGTTCCGCACGAAAACGTGATCATGTGCGACCGCAAGGGGCCGATCTACATCGGCCGCGGCGAAGGCATGGACCAGTGGAAAAGCGCGCACGCGGTCGATACCGCCGCGCGCAGCCTGGAAGAGGCACTGGACGGCGCGGACATCTTTCTGGGCCTTTCGGTCGCGGGCGCGCTGAAGCCCGAATGGGTGAAGAAGATGGCCGCGCAGCCGATCATCTTCGCGATGGCCAACCCCGATCCGGAAATCACCCCGCCAGAGGCCAAGGCCGCGCGGCCCGACTGCGTGATCGCCACCGGCCGGTCGGACTATCCCAACCAGGTCAACAATGTGCTGGGCTTCCCCTTCATTTTCCGCGGCGCGCTCGACGTGCGGGCAACCGCCATCAACGAGGAAATGAAGATCGCCGCCGCAACCGCGATTGCGGAGCTCGCGCGCGAACCTGTGCCGGAGGAAGTTTCGGCCGCCTATGGCCAGAACCACCAGTTCGGGCTGGATTACATCATCCCTGCGCCGTTCGATCCGCGCCTTATGGAAGTGGTTTCATCCGCCGTTGCCAAGGCGGCCATGGATTCGGGTGTGGCACAGAAGCCGATCGAGGACTTCGACGTCTATCGCAACAGCCTGAAGGCGCGGCTCAACCCCACCACCACGGTGATGACCAACATCTATGCCCAGCTGAAGCAGGACCCCCGGCGGGTGGTGTTCGCAGAGGCGGAGAACGAGGTCGTGCTGCGCGCCGCGATCCAGTATCGCGCTTTCGGATACGGCACGCCCGTACTGGTCGGCCGCACCCAGCCGGTGATCGACAAGCTGGTGGAACTGGGCGTCAGCGACCCCGACAGCTATGAGATCCACAACTCCAACGTCTCGCCGCTGGTGCCGGAGATGGTGGATTTCCTTTACAAGCGCCTGCAACGCCGCGGCTTTCTGGAACGCGACGCGCGGCGAATGGTCAACCAGGACCGCAACATCTTCGCCTCGCTGCTCGTCGCGCTGGGGCACGGCGACGCGATGATCACCGGCATGACGCGCACCTTCGCGCAGTCGATGAAGGAAATCCGGCACGTCCTGGACCCGAAGCCCGGGCACGTGCCCTTCGGCATCCACCTGATGGTGGCGAAGAACTATACCGTGTTCCTTGCCGATACCACGGTGAACGAGCGGCCGAGCGCAGAACAGCTGGCCCATATCGCCACCGAGACGGCGGCCGTCGCGCGGCGCATGGGGCATGAACCGCGCGTGGCGTTCCTTTCGTTCTCCACCTTCGGCAACCCGGGCGGCCGCTGGCTCGACAACGTGCGCGAAGCCGTCTCCATCCTCGATTCGCAAAAGCCGAACTTCGAATACGAAGGCGAAGTGGCACCCGATGCCGCGCTCAACCCCAACGTGATGGCCAAGTACCCGTTCAGCCGCCTGTCTGGCCCGGCCAACGTGCTGATCATGCCGGGGCTGCAATCGGCCAATATCTCGGCCAAGCTGCTGCGCGAGCTGGCGGGCAACGCCGTGGTCGGGCCGATGCTGCTGGGCATGGAAAAGCCCGTGCAGATCGCCCCGATGACGTCCATCGCGCCCGATATCCTGACGCTGGCGGTTCTCGCCGCCGCTGGAATCGTGGGGTAACGGCGGGTTTATTGGGCTGCGAGTGAGGGGAAGCCCCCGCTCTGGTTAGCGAAAGCCGCTACTCGTTCAGGCAAGCGGCGCTGCCCGCTTGCCGACCGACACCGCCCGACGATTGTGCATTGTCGCCGCCTGCCGTACTATTCGCTCTCCGCACCGGGAGAGCAGCAATGAAAGACGATGCCTTCAAGATCGTTGCTTCGGTCGGGCTGTTGCTTGGTGGAGCCACGGGAATTGCCGGCACCTTTGCGCCGACGGCGGCGATGCGGGGTCTGCTGTGGGGGATCGACGGCACCAGCCTTGTCATTGCCGCGGTCCTGCTGTCGCTGATTTTCCTGCGGTCCGGGCACGAACAGGTTGCAGGAGGCTTCCTTGTCTTCGCCTTCGGCCAGTGCCTGGTGCTGGCAAGCGCGGGCATGACCCTCGAAGCCGGGGCGCCGATATTCGGGGCGGGCGCGGCCTTGTGGGCGGCGGGATTGGCGCTGGTCAGCCTATCGGCATCGTTGCCCGTGGTCGCGCGGTTGATCGGCCTTGCCGCTGCGCTTCTCCTTGCGGTACCGGCGGTCGGGATACTGAGTGGCGAGCCAGTCAATGCCCTGTCGAAGCCGCTGCCATTTGGTGCCTATCCGGTTCTGGTTGCGACCATGCTCGCCTGGATCTGGACGCTTTGGAAGAGACCGCCCGCTCTCGCTTGAGCGAAGGTCGTATGGCGCAAACCTGCTGCGCGAACTGGCGGGCAGGGCAAAGCTCATGCAGATCGTCCCGATAACGTCCATCGCGCCCGATATCCGGACGCTGGCGGATTTCGCCACTACGGGAATCGTGGGGTAGCATCGGCGCGGGCAATTGCGCGACGGCTTCAACCGCGACCTTCCCTCATTGAGAATGCGCGCAGGGCGTTTGCCGCCTAGATCAAACCGGCCAGCGGGCTGGACGGATCGGCATAGCGGCGCGTTGCCATGCGGCCTGCGCGATAGGCGTCGCGTCCGGCTTCGACCGCCAGTTTCATGGCGCGCGCCATGCGGATCGGGTCTTTCGCTTCGGCGATGGCGGTGTTCATCAGCACGCCGGTGCAGCCAAGCTCCATCGCCACGGCCGCATCGCTGGCGGTGCCCACGCCCGCATCGACCAGCACCGGCACGTTCGCGCCTTCCACGATCAGGCGGATCGTCACCTTGTTCTGGATGCCCAGCCCCGAACCGATCGGTGCGCCCAGCGGCATAACCGCCACCGCGCCCGCTTCTTCCAGTTGTTTCGCCGCGATCGGATCGTCCGCGCAATAGACCATCGGCAGGAAGCCTTCCTTCGCCAGCACCTCTGTCGCGCGCAGCGTTTCGCGCATGTCGGGATAAAGCGTTTTCGCTTCGCCCAGAACTTCCAGCTTCACCAGATCCCAGCCGCCCGCCTCGCGCGCCAGTCGCAGCGTGCGGATCGCGTCCTCGGCCGTGAAGCAGCCTGCGGTATTGGGCAGGTAGGTGGTCTTTTTCGGATCGATGAAATCGGTCAGCATTGGCGCCTTGGGATCGGACACGTTCACGCGGCGCACCGCGACCGTCACGATTTCCGCGCCTGATGCTTCGAGCGCGGCAGCGTTTTGCGCGAAGTCCTTGTACTTGCCGGTGCCGACGATCAGGCGACTGCGGAAAGTGCGCCCCGCGACGGTCCACGAATCGTCTCCGGCCGCGCCATCGTCCTGCCCGCCGCCGACGAAATGGACGATTTCCAGTGCATCGCCATCGGCCAGCGCGATCACTTCCAGCGAGGAACGCGGTGCGATTTCGCCGTTGCGCTCTACCGCGACCTTGGCCGGGTCTAGCCCGAGGCCGCGCACCATATCGGCAACGGAGCCGGCAGGCACGCGGTGCGCCTCTCCGTTGACGGTGACGGAGAGCGTGGCGATCTGGGGGGGCGTCTCGGAGGTCATGGCGCGCGATGTAGGCGGCGCGCACGCTTGTCGCAACCGGCGTATGGCCGGCAGGTCAGTGACAGCAGCCGCGGCGGATGTTGATGATGTGGGCAAGCGCGACCAGCGACACACCGCCGATGGTCAGCAGCGCCTCGTGCGTGCCGTGCCCCACGAACAGCCCGGCGGTCATCAGCGAAAGCCCCGCACCGCCCAAAGCCAGCAGCGACAGGCGCCCGTGGCGAATCGCGTTGAGGCCGATCGTCAGCGCGCCGATCAGCACGGCCAGCGCCAGCCCGACGCGGTGGATTTCCGGATTCAGCAGGATGCCGCCACCCACGCCCAGCAGGCCGACAAGCACGATCCCGGCCACGCAGTGCACCGCGCACAGGCCGGAGATAAGGACACCCGCCCGGTCAAGCCGGTCGCGCACGGAATGGAAGGCTTCGTTCATCGTGACCGGGCATATATGTAACAATGTATCATCGTGCAACCCATCTTTTCCGGCCCCTCCGTTGCGGCCTGTCGCCCCGAAACGCGCAGGGCGGCATTTATCCTTGCGATTTGGCCGGTTGCGCCCCAGAGCATCGGGGCATGGAAGCGGTCGCAAGTTCTCGTCTCTCGCACCCCGCACGCATCAATCCGCGCGCGCTGGCCATCTGGCTGTTCGTGGTGGCGGCCATGATCGTGGGGATCGTGGTGGTCGGCGGTATCACCCGCCTTACCGAATCGGGCCTGTCCATCACCGTGTGGGATCCGATCACCGGCGTCATACCGCCGCTGACGCACGCGCAATGGCAGGCGGAGTTCGCGCACTATCGCCAGATCGACCAGTACGCGGCTGTCCACGCGGGCATGACGCTGGACCAGTTCAAGGGCATTTTCTTCTGGGAATATACGCACCGGCTGCTTGCCCGCACGATCGGTTCGGTATTCGCGCTGCCGCTGATCTGGTTCTCGGCGCGGCGGATGATCCCCGGGGGATATGGCTGGCGGCTGGTCGCGCTGCTGGCGCTGGGCGGGCTGCAAGGCGCGTTCGGCTGGCTGATGGTGCGGTCCGGCCTGCAGCCGGGGATGACCGAAGTCGCGCCCGGCTGGCTGGCGGTGCACCTGCTGACCGCGCTGTTCACACTGGCGGGAATCGTGTGGACCGCGCTCGACCTGATGGTTCTCGCCCGCAATCCCAACGCAAAACCCGCACGGCTGACGGCCTTCGCCGCGATCACGGGCGCGGCGCTGTTCGTGCAGCTTCTTTATGGTGCGCTGATGGCCGGACTGCGCGCCGGACACGTGACGAACCAGTGGCCGTTGATGAACGGCACGATCTTTCCCGGTCCCACGCTTTCGCACCACAGCCTGCTGGGGCTGCTGACGAACGATCCGGCCGTCGTCCATTTCATCCACCGCTGGTGGGCCTGGGTGGTGGTCGCATTGCTTGTGGTGCTTGCCCGCAAGGTAAGGCGTGCAGGCAGGCGCCCTGCTTCCGTCGCGATCCACACCGCGTTCGGAACGCAGATCCTGCTGGGCATCGCGGTGGTCTGGATGGGCGTGCCGATCTGGCTGGCCGCTCTTCACCAACTGGTCGGCGCGCTACTGGTCGTCGCCACGGCCTGGGGGGCGCACGTCATCGGGCGGACGCGCTGATCGTGGCCGCGCAAGGCGCCATGCCGAACAGGGCCGCAACGGATGGCGGGGCCGCCGCGCTCGTCTGGTGCCCCTTCGCCGACGTGCAGAGCGCGGAGACGGCGGCATCGACCCTCCTGGACGAAGGGTTGATCGCCTGCGCGAACATCATGCCGCCGATGCGATCGCTCTACCGCTGGAACGGGGAGCGCGGGGAAGGCACGGAAACCGGCGTCCTGTTCAAGACATGCGCGCACTTGCTGGAACGGGCCGTCGCTCGGCTGGAAGCGATACACCCGTATGACGCCCCTGCGATAACCGGTTGGCGCTGCGATGCGGCGGGGGCCGCCACGCGCGGCTGGCTTGCGCAGGAATTGGTGCAGGTGCAGGCGCAGGAACCGGCACGGGGCGCAGAATGAAGGGCCGGCACGCGACCCTGTTTGCCTTGTTGCTGCCGGCGCCCATCGCGCCGGGCGCGGCCTTTGCACAAGCCGCACAGGCGCTCGCCGCCGCATTCGCCCCTCCGGTCGGCGCGCCCATGGTGCTGACGCGCACGGTTATCCGGCCTTTGAAGGACGGGAAGTCCATCGTCGCCCGGCGAAGCTGGCGCATCCGGTTCGTCAAGGCGGAGGATGGCGGGTGGCAAGTGCAAGGCACGCTGCTGCGCGCCACGGTGGATGCGCCGCCCGCGCTGGACGAACTGGCCGCGATAGAGCGCAACCGGCCCGATGGCATCGCCTGGCCGCTTCGACTGGGCGCCGATGGCACGATAGAGGAAAAGGCCGGTGCGGATACCGGCTCCGGCACGGTAGAGCAGGCCATCGCCGCGATGCAGCGCCAACTGCCCGGCAAGGGCGGGCAGGCAGGAGACCGGGACTTTATCGCAAGGGTCCGTGCCGCCGCCGCGGCCCCCGCCGTCTCGCACTGGCCGGCCGACCTGTTCCTTCCGGGCAGCGCCAGCCGCGCGGATGCGCGTACATTCGCCTTGCCCGGCGACATGACCGGGAAGGTCGCCACCCGGTTCACCCGCACCGGCAAGGGCGGCACGATGGCGACGGCCGAACGGCGCGTGACGACGGTGATCGACGGCGAAAGCGAAGTTGCGACAGAGCGCTGGACCCTGTCCCCGGCTGACGGCAAAACATAGCGCGGTATTATTTTACCTCTCCCGAATCCCGCAGGGATGCTTGACTTGCGCGCGGATTTCCACGAAAGGGCCGCCTTCCCGCCCGATCGGAGCAGTCCGTTACGGCGGCCAAGCCAAGGGATTTGAACAGCCATGAAGGCTCTCAGCAAGCAGACCCGGTCGATCAAGCCGGCCGAGGTCGAGAAAAACTGGCATCTGATCGATGCCGAAGGCCTGGTGGTCGGCCGTCTCGCCGTCATCATCGCCAACCACCTGCGCGGCAAGCACAAGCCGAGCTACACCCCGCACGTCGATTGCGGCGATCACGTTGTCGTGATCAACGCCGACAAGGTGAAGCTGACCGGCAACAAGCTGAAGCAGAAGACATATTACAAGCACACCGGCTATGCCGGCGGCATCAAGGAAGTGACCGCCGACAAGGTGCTGGACGGCCGCTTCCCCGAACGCGTGCTGGAAAAGGCCGTGGAACGCATGATCCCGCGCGGACCGCTGGGCCGTGCGCAGATGCGCGCCCTGCACCTCTATGCCGGCACCGAGCATCCGCATGGCGGCACCCAGCCGCAGCCGCTCGACGTCGCTTCGCTCAACCGCAAGAACAAGGTGGGTGCGTAATGTCCGACACCGATACCTCCGTTTCGAGCCTGTCGGACCTCAAGGATCTGACCGGCAACGCCCCCGCTCCCGCCGCCGAAGCCCCCGAGGGCGAAGCGCCGGCCACTCCGGTGGCGCCGTCCGCACCGTTGCGCGATCAGGAAATTGACGCACAGGGCCGCGCTTACGCGACCGGTCGCCGCAAGGACGCCGTTGCCCGCGTTTGGATCAAGCCCGGTTCGGGCAAGATCATCGTCAATGGCCGCGATCAGGAAGTCTATTTCGCACGCCCGACGCTGCGCCTGGTGATCAACCAGCCATTCCAGATCGCAGAGCGCGATGGCCAGTACGACGTTGTCGCCACGGTCAAGGGCGGCGGTCTTTCGGGCCAGGCCGGTGCGGTCAAGCACGGCATCTCGCAGGCGCTCGCCAAGTTCGAGCCCGCGCTGCGCGGCACCGTGAAAGCAGCCGGCTTCCTCACCCGCGACAGCCGCGTGGTGGAACGCAAGAAGTACGGCCGCGCCAAGGCCCGCCGCAGCTTCCAGTTCTCGAAGCGCTAAGCGCTTCGGGCAACGAACCGATCAAAAGAGGGCGGTCCGCTTGGTTGCGGGCCGCCCTTTTTCGTGACGACCGGAAACGAGGCGCAACCCTGGCAGCGCGCCCCGTTCAGCCGCGCGGCTTCGTTGCGGCAAGGATCTGCCGAGACACAAGCCATGTGACCGGGATCGACAAAACGAATCCCGCCGCTGCCGCCAGCGTGACCGGCTTCCACGTATCCATGCCGATGACGAGAACCGCGATCACGAAAACGCCCATGAGCGATGTCGCAACCACCGCGAACAGGATTGCAGAAAGACGCGCCATTGTATTTCCCCAGCTATCCCCATTCCAATGATGCGCTGGAATGGCCTCCGCGATCGTCCCGCGCATTGACTCCGGTCAAGCCTCCGATTCTCGGCTTGATGGGCGTGCACAGGGGGACGCCGGTAAACCCCGATATCAATAGACCGGCGGATCGACTTCGGGAACGCGGTGCACCGGCGCGACGGGATCGTCCTCCTCACGCGGGGGCATCGCGTCTTCTGGCACGTCGGGCACCAGCATCGCGGCGCTGGGCACGTGTTCAAGGTTGCGTACTTCGACGGTGATGCCCGATGCGTCGATTTCCAGCATGTTGAAACTGGGCGGGGTTGACCGGATACGCCGCGAAAGCGTGCCCGCGCCGATCATCCGCACCGTGCCATGCGCGGATTCGTGCAGGATATCGAATGCGTCGTGCACATGGCCGGATATTACCGCCAGCACGTTGCGCTTCGCCAGTTCGTTTAGCGCGTGTTCGCCACCGCTGGTCAGCGCGGTGCCGTGCGTTCCGGTTTCCACCAGCGGGTGATGGCACGCCACAAGCGCGCGCGTTCCCGCGGGCAGGGCATCGATTGCGTTCAGGGCATGGTCCAGCGCATCGCGCGACACGCAGCCTTTCGACCAGTTGAGGCGCCATTGCGCCCGCGCGGTCGTGCGCAGGGGGACGACCGCCAGCCCGGGCAGGTCGATCTCCGCCTCGACCTTGTCCTTGATCGACCGGAAGCGGCGATAGGGATCGGTAAAGCGTTCCCACAGGTTGAAATAGGGCAGGTCGTGGTTGCCCACTTCCACCGTCACCGGCGCCTCCAGCGTGTTGATCCAGTCGCACGCGGCCGCGAACTCGCGGTGGCGCGCACGCATGGTCAGATCGCCGGTGATCGCCACCGCATCGGGCCGTTCGCGCGCGATCGTCGCCGCTGCCCAGTCGAGCGCAGTGCGATCCTCGAGCCCGAAGTGGATATCGCTGAGGTGGAAAATGCGCATCGGCGCCGCATTAGCGAACGCGGACGGTCCCGTCACCCGTTCCGGCGCGCCTGTCATCCGCCGGTCGTTATCAGGTCGACTTCGGCATGCGCCAGTTCGAACGCGATATCGTGCCCGCCTTCGGCCGGTTCGCCGTCGATCAGCAGGTCGGTCGCTTCGCCGTCAAGCCCGCGGCACGTCAGTGCTTCGAACGTGCCCAGCTTGTCATGCGGTCCCTGGCGGAAGTTGCGGCGCAGCAGTGCAAGGCCCTGTTGCGCATAGTCGGCGAAACTTGCCGCGTAATAGCCTTCGGCGATGATCCCCTTGTCGTCGGGCGTCAGCATGATCGCGGAATAACCTTCGCTCCGGCATCCTTTTGCCGGTTCGCAGATAACCATCGATCCGGCGGTGCTTTCCTCAATCGCCGAAGCGGTCTCCGAGATGAAGCGCAGCACGTCGCCCGCCCGCATCGCCTCGCGCACGTGGTTCCACGCCGTTCCCGGACCGACGATCAGGCCCGCCAGGGCATCGCCGCTTGCCGTGCGGATAACCGGAATCCTGCGAACCCGCGCATCGTCCAGCCGCGCCAGGATGGCAGGCGCATCACGCTCGCCGTGGAGAATGATGGAAAGCAGGTTCATCGTCCCGCCGGGCAGAACCAGTATCCGGCCGCCCCAGCCGTAAAGCCCCGTTACTGCCGCGTTCACCGTGCCGTCTCCGGCGAAGACGACCAGCGTTGCGATGCCTGCGGCATCGAGTTTGTCCGCCGTGGGGAGCGGTTCGCTGGGGAACAGGATCGTCTTCGCCACCGCAAGCCCTGCCCGCTTCAGCGCCCCGTCCAGTTCTTCAAGCCTGCCTTCATCGTTGCTGCCACTGGCCGGGTTGCGCACCAGCCAGACCGATCCTGCCGTCTCCATGCCTGGCCAATCCTGCAATGCCGCCACGGTTCCCGCAGTTCGCACCATTCCGGTCATACCCGTCCCGTCAGGACCAGCCATGCGGCAATCGCGTTCAGCAGCGAATAGGCGGCATAGGCCCCCGCGACCCACGGCGTGCCTTCCGCCACGAAAAGCAGCGACGCCAGCAGCAGCAGGAATTCCACCACCAGTGCGAAGCGGCGACCCAGCGCGTGATAGAACCAGGGCACTTCGCCAAGCAGCGGGTGCCCGCTGTCCATCACCGCGCGGTTCATCGCGAAATTTCCGATCCCCAGCAGGAAAACCACAATAAGCGCCATGGCGGCATCATAATTCGTGCCGCGCGCCTTGTCAGGAGCGCAATTACCTGTCGCCCTTTCCTGTCGTTCGCCAGTCCGGCTTGGCCGTTCGTCGGGCGGGCGCGCCGTTTGTCGGCGCAACCGCCAATCCGGTCGAGCGGGTGGCGAAACGGGTGCGCGACCGGCCTATCCAATGGTCATGCGGTGGCGGCCTGAGCCCCCGGAAAAACACAACGAAGGCCGCCATCGCAGACCCGAAAAGTCCCTGAAACCAGACCCGAGGATAATGCCATGAATCGCAAGACCATCCTTGCCGCCGGCCTGATCGGGCTGGCCTTCGCCAGCCAGCCGGCCTTCGCCAAGAGCGTGAAAGTCCCCTACCACGACCTGGACCTTTCGACGCCGCAGGGCCAGCAGGCGCTTGACCGCCGCGTTCGTTCCGCCGCCCGTTCGGTGTGCGATGTCAGTTCGCGGCGCGTATCGCTGAACGAATGGGTCGCGGCCCGCGATTGTTACCAAGATGCCGTGTCTTCCGCCCGCAAGGCTTACGCGGACATCATCCCGGCGCGCAGGCCTGCCTGAAGGCCGCGTCCACCTGGCCCGGAAGCGGATCCAGTCCCCCGCTTCCGGGTCATTCTTAGTTGGAATTCGAAATCAGGGCCTGTCCCGCACGCCGCCCGGTCCGGGCGGCGTTCATGCAACGGCCGAAGCCTTGCGCCGGGCCTCTTCCGCATCCACGTCCACCCGGTTGCGCCACGTCAACTCGTGTCCGTCCAGGATGCGTCCGTCGTGCGCGAGGATAGAGACAGGGCCGATCGGCTGCCCGTCGCGCGCGTCGCACAGCACGGGGTCGGACGGCACGCCCAGCGCCCATTTTTCGCCCCACTGGCGCAAGGCGAGCATGGCGGGCAGCAGATCATACCCCTTGTCGGTCAGGCGATATTCGATCCGTCGCCGGTCGTCCGCACAATGCTCGCGTTTCAGGATGCCAGCCTCGACAAGCCTTGACAGGCGGTTCGAAAGGATGTTCCGGGCTATGCCCAGCGCATCGAGGAAATCCTCGAAATGCCGCACGCCGTTGAAGGCAGCGCGCAGAATCATAAAAGACCAGCGCTCCCCCATCGCCTGAAGCGCTACGGGGAGACCGCACTGGTCGGTTTCGGCGAGAGGTTCACGTAGCTTGTCCATGGACTTGAGGGTGTAACCCATGTTGCCAACCTATTTAAGTTTCTAGTTGCAACTTAAAACCTATAGTGATAGGTAGTGATTCGCAACGGAAATCGTATCCTCTCCAGATCCATGGATTTCCGGCATTGACCAAAGGGGAAAGACCATGACCGCCATTAGCACCAACGTGCTTCGCAACACGATGATCGCAACCGCCGCCCTGATCGGCACCGTCGCCACTTTCGGCGTAACCACCACGCCGGTTCGCGCGGCGGAAACCTATTACACCGCCAAGCTGGCCGCGCCGGTCGACGGCGAACAGCGTGCCGTTCTGGGCGATACGATGTGGACCTGCGCAGGCGACAGCTGCACCGCCCCGCGCGACACCTCGCGCCCGAAGATCACGTGCGAACGCCTGGTCAAGAAGTTCGGCGAAGTGTCCTCGTTCGCCACGCCGAAGGGGGAACTTTCGGGCAAGAAGCTGGCTGGCTGCAACGCCAAGGCCTGATTTCCGCCATCTCCAGCGCGCGCCCGGTTCCAATCCCATCGGAGCGCGCCTGACTGACGGGCCGCGGCACCGGATCGAATTCCGGCCGCCGCGGCCCGCATTTTTTGTTGTTCGCCCGATTTTGCGGTGACCCGCCGGCGCGCGTCACTATAGTCGCGCGTATGCGTATCCCAGCCCTTTTGGCCGCCGCTTCGCTTGTCCTGCCGCTTCCCGCCGCCGCACAGCAAGCCGCCCCGCCCCCGCCGGACCTATCGAAACTCACGCTGGAACATCGCGCCGCGCTGAAATGCGCCGCCGTTTTCGCGATCGTCGCGTCCGAACAGCAGCGCGGCGTGGAAAGCGCGCTCGAATGGCCGCCGCTCGGCTGGCGCGGCAAGGAATACTTCGTGCGCACCAGCGCGCGGGTGATCGATGAGGCCGGGCTGACGAAGGAACAGGTGCGCGACCTTCTGGTGGCCGATGTCGCCGCGTTCCAGAAACAGGCGGTCGACTCGCACGATCCCGACGGAACGGTAAAGGCGGCGATGAAACCGTGCCTGACGCTGCTCGACGCCGCGATCCCGCCGCTGCAGACGCCCGACCTGCTTACCTGCAGCGCGATCCTGCAACTCGCCTATGACGAGGTGCACACGCGCGAGGGATTGAGCGCGTCTGCAAAAGACCTGAAGACGCTGGCCCTTGTGCTGAAGGACCGCGCGAGAAAGCAGCTAATCGCCGGCGGCAAGAGCGGCAATGAGGCCGACCGCGCGATCGAACAGGCGCATGACAGGGTGGTCGGGGAAGACGCGGACAAGAGCAAGGGCGGCGCCAACCGCTATGACATCAACGTGTGCTTCGACCTCGCCAAGCCGGACAAGGCCAAGCATTATTGATGCGGCCCCCGGCAGCGCGCGCCCGCCGCACTCCGATTTGACTTGGCAGGCGCGCCCCACCGGCTAGTCTGTTTGCGGCGCTTTTTCGCTGTTTGGAGGGAATTGCCGTGAACGGTCTGCTGATACTTCTGGTCGTGCTGGTGATCGTCTATCTCGTCACCGGGATCCGGGTGGTCCGGCAGGGCTATGTCTATACCGTCGAAAGGCTGGGCAAGTTCACGCTGGCGGCGTCGCCGGGGCTGCATTTCATCGTGCCCTTCGTCGACCGCGTCGGCCGCAAGATCAACATGATGGAACAGGTGCTCGACATTCCCGGGCAGGAGATCATCACGCGCGACAACGCGATGGTCGGCGTGGACGCTGTGGTGTTTTTCCAGGTGCTGGACCCGGGCAAGGCGGCTTACGAGGTCGCCAATCTCACCGTCGCGCTGATGCAGCTTACCACCACCAACCTGCGCACGGTGATGGGCAGCATGGACCTTGATGAAACGCTGTCGAAGCGCGACGAGATCAACGCGCGGCTGCTGGCGGTGATCGACCATGCGACATCGCCCTGGGGCGTGAAGATCACGCGGATAGAGATCAAGGATATCCGCCCGCCGCTCGACATATCGAACGCGATGGCCCGCCAGATGAAGGCGGAGCGTGAAAAGCGCGCGCAGATCCTGGAAGCCGAAGGCGAAAAGCAGGCCGAGATCCTGCGCGCCGAGGGCGAGAAGCAGTCCAACATCCTCGAGGCGGAGGGCCGCCGCGAAGCCGCTTTCCGCAATGCCGAAGCGCGCGAACGCGAAGCCGAGGCCGAAGCGAAGGCCACGCTGGTCGTTTCCGAAGCGATCGCCAGTTCGGGCACGCAGGCGCTGAACTATTTCGTCGCGCAGAAATACGTGGAGGCGGTGCAGAAGTTCGCCACGTCGCCCAACGCCAAGACCATCCTGTTCCCGGTGGAAGCAACGCAGCTGATCGGCTCTCTGGGCGGGATCGGCGAACTGGTGAAGGAAGCCGTCGGCGCGCCGCCCGCCGCCTCTCCGCAACCGCCGCGCACCACGGTGCCGCGCACCGCCGCGCCGCCACGCCAGACGGAGGGCTGAACCGATGCTGGACAGCTTTGTGGCGACCGTTACCAGCCACTGGGGCTGGCTGGCACTGGGCGTGGGGCTTGCCATCGCCGAGATGCTGGCGCCGGGCTATTTCCTGATCTGGATCGCCGCTGCCGCCTTCCTGACCGGGATCATCGCCGCGCAGCTTCCGGTGGGGCTGGCGGCGCAGGTTGTGATCTTCGTGGTGCTGGCCGCGCTCGTCCTGTTCGGTGCGCGGTCGTGGCTGGCCGACAACCCGATCGAGAGCGCGGACCCCAACATGAACGATCGCGGCGCAAGGCTGATCGGCGAAACGGTGATCGTGACCCATGCGATAGACGGCGGCTCCGGACGGGTGAAACAGGGCGATTCGGAATGGATCGCGCGCGGCCCGGACGCCGAACCCGGCACACGGATGCGCGTATCGGGGCACGATGGCGCGATCCTGCTGGTCGAACACTTGCACTGACGCGGGGCCGCATCCCATATCCCTTGGCAACAAGGGAGAATCGAACGTGTCCGACAAGATCCAGCTGACCGACGCCGAATGGCGCGAACGCCTTACGCCCGAGCAGTATCAGGTGCTGCGCCAGGCGGGGACGGAGCGCGCCTTCACCGGCAAGTACGAAAAGAACAAGGCCGCCGGCATGTATCGTTGCGCTGGGTGCGGTGCGCCGCTGTTCCTGTCCGGAACCAAGTATGACAGCGGATCGGGCTGGCCCAGCTTCACCGCGCCGGTCGACGGCGAAGCGGTGGAAGTCCACCGCGATGCGTCGCACGGCATGGTCCGCACCGAAGTGCGCTGCGCGAAGTGCGAAGGGCATCTTGGCCACGTTTTCCCGGATGGCCCCGGCCCCGACGGGCTGCGTTACTGCATGAACAGCGCATCGCTCGATTTCGAACCGCAAGACGATTGATCCGGCATTTGCCGCGCGAAAACGGGCGCTTTTTCCGTCCGCGCGAGAAATCGATTAATTCCCGGTTACAACTTGCCTATGCATGGGCGAATGGACGGGCGCGGATGCCCGCGAGGGAAACGATAACAGCGTAATGGCAAGACGGGACACCCCGCGCGGCTCTGGTTCGGGCCGCTCATCACGATCACGCAAGGCAAAGCCGTTCTGGCGGCGATGGCTCGGACGGCTGTTCGTCTGGGGCCTGGCCTTCGCGTTGCTGGGCGCGATCGTGCTGGGCGTGGCCGTCGCGATGACAGAGCGTTCGCTGCCCAGCTACCAGTCGCTGAAGTCCAGCCAGACCGGCCAGATGATCGTGGTGCGCGCGAACGACGGGTCCGAACTCGTCACGCTTGGCCCCAGCTATGGCAAGTGGGTGCCCTATGCCCAGATCCCGAAGACGATGACCGAAGCGATCGTTTCGACGGAGGACCGGCGTTATCGCGACCATTTCGGCATCGATCCGCTGGGCATCGCCCGGTCGATCATGGTGCGCGTGGAAACCGGCCACTGGCGGCAGGGCGGATCGACGATCACCCAGCAGCTGGCACGCAACATCTTCCTCAACAATTCCAAGACCTTCGCCCGCAAGGCACGCGAAGCGGTCCTGGCGCTGGCGCTGGAACAGAAATTCTCGAAAGACCAGATACTCGAGCTGTATCTGAACAAGGTCTATTTCGGCGGCGGCGCCTATGGCATCGACGCGGCCAGCCGCAAGTTCTTCGGCCATCCCGCGCAGCAGCTGACCTTGGGCGAATCCGCGATTGTCGCGGGGCTGGTGAAGGCACCGTCGCACTATTCGCCCACCGCCGACGCCGAAGCCGGGAAGGAGCGCGCGCACGTGGTGCTGGGCCTGATGGTCCGCCACGGCGCGATCACCCAGGCCCAGGCGGACGCGGTAAACCTGGACAAGGTGAAGCTGGCGAAGGAAACCGGGCAGAACTCGGTGCGCTATTTCACCGACTGGGCGCTGCCCCAGCTAGACGTGCTGCTGCCCGAAAACGACAAGCCGATAGAAGTCTGGACCACGCTCGATCCCGGCATGCAGCGCGCGGCCACCGCGGCGATCAAGGCCAATGCCCCCAAGGGCGCGCAAGGCGCGCTGGTCAGCCTTGACCGTGACGGCGCTGTGCTGGCGATGGTGGGCGGCACCGATTACGTGACCAGCAACTATAACCGCGCGACGGACGCGATGCGCCAGCCCGGCTCTGCATGGAAGCTGTTCGTCTATATGGCCGCGCTGGAAGCGGGATATACGCCCGACGACCGCGTGGTTGACGAGCCGGTGACGATCGACGGGTGGAGCCCCAAGAACGCGGGCAACCACTATGCCGGCGCAATCGACGTGCGCAGCGCCTTTGCCTATTCGAAGAACACCGTTGCCGCGCAACTGGGCAACGAAGTTGGCTTTGCCGCGGTAGCGGGAATGGCGCGGCGCTTTGGCATCACCACGCCGATCAACACGATGCCCGCGATGGTGCTGGGCAGTTCGGAAGTGCGCGTGATCGACATGACGCGCGCCTTTGCGGGCGTGGAGGCGAAGGGCCAGCTGGTCACGCCATACGGCATCCGCAAGGTGACGACGACCGACGGCGAAGTGCTGTACCAGCACCAGCCCAACCCGCCGCAAGTCCTCGTCCCGCCCTATGTCGTGGCCGGAATTACCGACCTGTTGCAGACCACGGTCAACACCGGCACGGGCCGCGCCGCGCAGATCGGCCGGCCGGTCGCGGGCAAGACCGGAACGACCAGCTCCGACAAGGACGGTTGGTTCGTGGGCTTTTCCAGCGGGATCACCACCGGCGTATGGATGGGCCGCGACGATGCCAAACCGGTGCCTGGACTTCACGGCGGCGCCGCGCCTGCGCGGGCCTTTGCCGCCTATATGCGCTATGCCACCGCCAAGCGGCCGGTCGAGCATTTCGATACCGAGGTGAAACTGCCCCAATGGCAGCTTGAACCGGACGACGAGGCCTATCAGGGCGATCCGGGCGACTATTACTATGTCGACGAGCAGGGCAACCTGGTCGATCCGTCGCACGCCGGCCAGCAAGACCAGCCGCAGCGCCCGGCCGATGGCCAGCCACTGCCCTCCGGCCCGGACGGCCTTGTCCCGGCGGGTCCGCCCCCGCCCGCCGCTGGCGAGGATTTCCTCGACCGTGCGACCGGGAAGCAGGACGGGCAGGGCACCACGCAAACGGGCGCGCTTTCCCCCGACGTGAAGCGCAACATCGCACCGCGTCCGCGCATGGCGCCAACGCCCACGCCGATACCCACGCGAACCGTGGCCCCGCCTTCCGTGCCGCGCCCGTCCGGTTACTGAAACACGCGAACCATTTCGGCTTCCATGCGTTGATCGGGTATGATGGCGGGCCACGGGCCTGCGGCCGATACGCATGGGAGACGAAAATGGGACTGCTGAACTGGGCGGCTGCGGGGATCGCCGGCGGCTATGCCATCTATCGCATCGCCAATCGTTCACGCCGGCGGCACGCCGCGCTGCCGGGCCGGAACGGCTTTGGCGGCAACTTTTCCAAGGTGCGCGATGCCGGGGCGGACGCACAGCGCGACCGTCCCGTGCAATGGGACAAGGTGGACGAAGCGATGGACGAAACCTTCCCGGCCAGCGACCCGCCTGCCAGCTATTGACGCCCGACAGCTTAGGGCGCGTGGACAGGTAAAAGCCTGAAGCTAACCGTTCCTACGCTGGGATGGCGGGATAAGGGAACGCGAAAAGGGCCGCGCCGGGCTTATACCGGCGCGGCCCTTTTGCATGGCCTGCTCGCTGCGCCTGGTCAGCGCAGGCGGATAGGCACGTAGATGGCCGGCTGGCCGCGCCGCTTCACGCGCAGCAGAAGCGCTTCGCGCCCGTCGGCCTTGGCCGCGCGCACCGCCGATTCGAGGTCGCCCGGAGAGGCGACGTCGCGATAGTTCGCCGACATGATGATATCGCCGCGCTGCAAGCCCTTGGCCGCCGCGTCGGACGAATTGTCGACGCCTGTCACCACAACGCCGGTCACGTCTCCCGCGCCAAGCTGGCGCGCGATCTGCGGGGTCAGCGTGATCACGCCCAGCCCCAGCGACTTCTCGATCGTGCCGGACTGGTCCTGCTGGTCCTGTCCGTTGGCGAAAGGATTGTTGTCCTGGCTGTTCGGGTCGAACGATTGCTGCGCAAGTTCCTTCTCGCTCGGCCGCGTGGCGACCGTGACGTTCAGCGTCATGCGCTTGCCGTTGCGGATCACCTCAAGCGGGATGCGCGTGCCCGGAGGCGTGTTGGCCACCAGGTAGGACAGCGACTGGTCGGGCGTCACGTCCTTGCCGTTGACGGCGGTGACCACGTCGCCCGCCTTGATACCGGCCTTGCCCGCGGGTCCGTCCGGCTCGACCGCCTGGATGAATTCACCACGGTTGTGCGCAATGCCCAGCGAATCCGCCAGGTCGTCGCTCACCGCCTGAATGCGCACGCCCAGATAGCCGCGCTCGATCTTTTCGCCCTTGATCAGCTTCTGCACGATCGGCGCCGCCGTATCGGCGGGGATCGCGAAGCCGATGCCCACGCTGCCGCCGGTGGGCGAGAAGATCGCGTTGTTGATGCCGATCACCTGGCCCTGCATGTCGAACATCGGCCCGCCCGAGTTGCCCCGGTTGATCGATGCGTCGGTCTGCAGATAGCGGTCATAGGCGCTGCCCGATCCGGTGTTGCGATACACCGCCGAGATGATGCCGGCCGTCACCGTGCCGCCCAGCCCGAACGGGTTGCCGATCGCCAGAACCCAGTCGCCCACGCGCGCCTTGCGCGAATCCCCGAACTTCACGAACGGGAACGGCTTGGTGCGGTTGATCTTCAGCACCGCAAGGTCGGACGCATCGTCGCTGCCGACCAGCTTGGCCGGATACTCTGTGCCGTCCTGCAGGGTGACGGTGATCGATTCCACCTTGCCCTTGCCGTCGGCGGTGATGACGTGGTTGTTGGTGACCACATAACCATCGGCCGAAATGATGAAGCCCGACCCCAGCGACTGCGCCTCACGCGTGGTCGTGCCGCCGCCCTGGCCGCCGAACATGTCGCCGAAGGGCGTTCCGGCAAAGGGATTGGTCTGCACGCGCATGCGCTGGCGGGTGGAGATGTTGACCACCGCCGGCTGAAGCTGCTCTGTCAGGTCCGCAAAGCTGGATGGGGCACCTGCACGCGGCACCACGGTGCGCATTTCGGTCTGGTCGTTCTGCGCAACCTGCGCACCGGCGGGAAAGCCCGTGGCAAGGGTGAGCGCGCTCCCGGCGAGGAGGAGTGCGGTGGTTACTCCGTAGGCGTATCGCACGTGTCTTGTATCCTCTTGCTATTCGCAGTCGTGCGGGCACTTGGCCGCGTTACGATCCCCGGTATCCCTACAACCTGCATACGCCTGAACATGGTTTGAATATGCGCGGGCGCAAGCCTTACAAATCGGTCACTTTCCCTTGAACTGCTTCAGGTACTCGTTGTCGGGCGACAGGATGATGGAAGTCTGGCCGTCCTTCGAATCGAAGGTCGTGTCATAGCTCTGCATCGCCCGGTAGAAATCATAGAACTTCGGATCCTTGCCAAAGGCGTCGGCATAGGTCTTTGCCGCCTGGGCTTCGGCCTCGGCCCGGATGATCTGCGCCTTCTTGTCGCCCTGCGCGCGGATCGTCGCCGCTTCCTGCTGGCGCGCGGTCTGCATACGGGTAAACGCGCTTTCCAGCGGCGCGCCGTCGGGCAGGTCGGCCCGCTTGATGCGCACGTCGATCACCTGCGCGCCATATTCGCGCGCTTCCTTGTCCAGCCCCTTGCGGATGTTGTCCATCGCCGCGCCGCGTTCCGCCGTAAGCAACGACGCGAACGTGCGCTTGCCCAGTTCCTGGCGAAGCTGCGAGTTGAGGATCGGCTGGAGCTGTTCGGCCACGCGCTCGGTCGTGCCGGCGGTCTCGTACATCTTGACCGGGTCGATCACGCGGAAGCGGGCATAGGCGTCCACCATCAGGCGCTGCTGGTCCGAACTGGTCACCTGCTGGCTTTGCATGTCGACGTCGAGCACGCGCTTGTCGATCCACACCACCTGTTCCAGCAGCGGAATGCGCCACGAAAGCCCGGCGCCGGTCTGGCCATAGGGCTGGTTGGGCTTGAAGCGGTTGATCACCCGCACCGGATCGCCCAGCCGGACGACAACGGCCTGTTCGTTTTCGGGCACGACGATCGCCACGCTGAGCGCCGCGACCACCAGGATCACGATTGCGACAATAGCCGCCTTCTGGTCCCTGAAGAACTGTTCCATGTCAGTTCCCTCCCGAACCCGAAGTGGTGCCGGCCTGCGGCGCCTGCACCATCTGCGGCGGCAGCGGCAGGTAGGGAATCGTTCCCGGCGCTTCTATGATGATCTTGTTGTTCTTGCTCAGCACGCGTTCCATCGTTTCGTAATACATGCGCCGCCGGGTCACTTCGGGAGCCAGCCGGTACTGTTCATAGACCTTGTCGAAAGCCGTCGCGTCACCCTGCGCGCGCGCGGTGAGCTGCTGCGCCCAGGCTTCGGCCCGGTTGATGGAGCTTTGCGCGTCCTGCTGCGCGGCCAGCACTTCCTTGAAGGCGTCCACCACCTTCGACGGCGGGTCGGTCTTCTTGATCTCCACGCCCTGGATCGTGATCCCGGCGTGATAGGCATCCAGGATCTGCTGCATGCGCTGGCGCGCGTTCTGTTCTATCTGCGCCCGGCCCGCGCCCATCGCGTCGTTCAGAGTCACTTCGGCGATGGACTGGCGCATCGCGGCTTCGGCCACTTCCTTCACGGTCTTGTCCGGGTCCGCGATCTGATAAAGATAGCGCTTCAGATCCTTGATGTTCCAGCGCACCAGGTACGACAGGTCGACCAGGTTCTGATCCGACGTGAGCATCAGGCGCTCGCTCTCGCCCTCGGGGATCGAATCGCGCCGGATCGACGTCACGTCGCGCACCGTAACCGTCTGGAACGGCCAGGGCAGCGTCAGGCTGGTGCCGGGAGTCAGCTCGTGCGAATACTTGCCGAAGGTGGCGACCACGCCGCGTTCCTGCGGGCCGATGCGATGCACGGCGGTGGTGAACAGCCACACAGCGACCACCGCCAGCACCAGCCACGGCGCCCAGCTGCGCCCGTCGGGACGGATCGGCAGGCGCGGGAACGATCCGCCGCCGCCGCCGCCACCTCCGCCACCACCACCACGGCGGTTGGAGCGCGAACGGAAGATATCTTCTATGCTGGCCGAACGGCGCGGGCCTTCGTCCGGCGAGGACGGCGGCAACCAGGGATTGCGCGGGCCATCGCCGCCGGCGGACTTGCCGCCGCCGGGCGCGCCATCGTCTCCGCCCGCCGGGGAATCACCCTCGTCGCCTGAATCGCCCGACGGTCCCCACGGACTTTTCCTGCCGGCCATTGCCCATCCAATGCGCCTTATGCGCCCACCCAGAAATGTCATGCCACCCGTTATAGGAAGCCTTCCCGCGAAAAACAGTCTCTCCACCCGAAAAAGGCTCTGCTAGGAGGCGTGCCACGCAAAAATTCCGCGCCGTGCATCAACGGCTGGCAAGGACAAGGGCAAGGACAGGGCGCAAGAGTGAGCAAGGAAGAAGACGATTTCGCAGCAACCGTCAGCGCGGCGGCCGGCGGCAGGATGCAGTCGGCAAGGCTGGCAGACGGTGTAGGCACGATCGTGGTCGACGTGGCCGGGCTCGACCGGCTGGACCGCGACAAGCTGGAAATGGCGGTGCGCGACGCGGCCCGCAAGGCAGGCGCCAGCGAAGTGCGCGTGGCGATGACGGCCGACAAGCCGCAACGCAAGATCCTGGCGATCGGATCGGGCAAGGGCGGTGTCGGCAAGTCGACCCTTTCGGCCAATGTCGCCGTCGCGCTTGCGCGCATGGGCCGCAAGGTCGGGCTGGTGGATGCCGATATCTATGGTCCGTCGCAGCCGCGCCTGTTCGGCAACGAAGGCGTGCAGCCAGAAGCCGACGACAAGAAGCTGTACCCCGTGCCCAGCAAGTATGGCGTGCCGCTTCTTTCGATGGGCCACCTGCTTCCGCCCGGACGCGCCGCCGCATGGCGCGGGCCGATGGCGGGCAATGCGCTTTCGCAGCTGGTCGACGCGGACTGGGGCGATGCGGAAATCCTGGTGATCGATCTGCCGCCGGGCACCGGCGACGTTCAGATCACGATGCTGCAGAAGTTCAAGCCGGCAGGCGCGGTGATCGTTTCCACGCCGCAGGATCTTGCGCTGATCGACGCGACGCGGGCGATCAACCTGTTCGAACAGGGGCAGGTGCCGGTCATCGGCCTGGTAGAGAACATGGCGGGTTATGCCTGCCCGCATTGCGGCGAGGTGAGCGATCCCTTCGGGCAGGGCGGCGCGGAAGCGGCGGCGAAGACGATGGGGCTGGATTTTCTGGGCCGCGTTCCGCTCGACCTCTCGATCCGGCAGGACAGCGATGCGGGCAAACCGCCCGCCGCAGGCGACAGTTCGCAAGGCGAAGCCTTCGCCGCCATCGCGCGGCGCATCGCCGCCTGGCTGGACAGCCAGGGCTGAACCCGGTGCGCGTCACGCGTCGCGGCATCCTGATCGGCGCGGCAGCGGGCGGCGGCCTTGTCGCCGCCTTCGCGCTGATGCCGCGCCGCTATGCCGTGCCGCTGGACGCGGGCAAGGGCGAACACGCCTTCAACGCATGGCTTCGCGTTTCGCGCGGCGGCGTTGTTACCGTGGCGCTGCCCGTGTGCGAGATGGGGCAGGGAATTTCCACCATCCTGCCGCAAATCGCGGCGGTGGAAATGGGCGCGGACTGGCGGCAGATCGCGATCGAGCCCGCACCGCAAAGTCCCGTCTATGCCGATCCGGTGCTTGCCGCGCACTGGGCGCGGCTGTGGATGCCGGCGTTTCCCTCGCTCGCCGATGCGCCGGGCGACGCCCTGGCTGAACGCTATGCCGATCGCGCGCCCTTGCTGGTCACGGCGGACGGCACCGCGCTTGCCGCCTATGAACAGCCGCTGCGCGAAGCGGCGGCGGGTGTGCGCGCGGTGCTGGCGATGGCCGCCGCCGAGAAATGGGGCGTGCGCTGGGAGGAATGCCAGGCGAAGGACGGCTTCATCCTCCATGGCGACAAGCAGGCGCGCTTCGGCGAGCTGGCGGACAAGGCCGCCGGGTTTGACGCACCCTCTCCGCTCGTGCTGTTACAGGATGCCGCGCGCGAAGTGCCTTCATCGGTGCCCGAAGGAATGCGCCCTGCGTTCCCAAGGATCGACCTGCCCGCCAAGGTGGACGGCAGCTTCACTTTCGCTGGCGACGTGCGCGTGCCCGAAATGGTTCACGCCGCGATCATGCACGGGCCGCAAGGCAACAGCGTGCTGGGCCGCTATGACAAGGATGCCGCCGCCAGCGTGCCCGGCCTTGCCGGCGTGGTCCATGCGCGCGGCTGGCTGGCGGCAGCAGCCAACACCTGGCACGCCGCCGAAACGGCGGTGAAGGCGATGGCTCCCACCTTCCGCGCCGCAGGGCCGGTGGCGGACAGCGGCACGATGGACGACGCGATGGACAAGGCGCTGAAAAGCGGCAAGGCCCACCGCGTCGCCGGCACGGGAAATCCCGATGCAGTGCTGGCCAAACCCGATCTTTCCGTCCGCTACGATGTCGAACCCGCGCTTCACGCCGCGATCGAAACCGCCACAGCGACGGCGCGGATCAAGGACGGACGGCTGGAACTGTGGCTCGCCACCCAGGCGCCCGAACGCGCGCGGCGCGTGGCGGCGCGCATTGCCGGGGTCAGCCTTGCCGACACCATCCTTTATCCGATGCAGGCGGGCGGATCGTTCGACGCGCGGCTCGACACGCGCATCGCGGCGGAAGCGACGGCCATCGCCAGGGCGCTGGACAAGCCGGTGCAACTGCGCTGGTCGCGCTGGCAGGAATCGCTTGCCTCGTTTCCGCGCACGCCGGTAGCCGCGCAGCTTTCCGCCGCCGTCGGGCCGGACAGGATGCAGGTGCTGGGCTGGCGCACACGCATGGCGCTGCCCGCCACCGCGATCGAAGCGGGGGAACGCCTGCTGCACGGCAAGTCGCCGCCCGATGCGCTGGACGCGGCCAGCGGCAAGACAGACCCGACCGCGTGCGAAGCCGCGCTGCCGCCCTATGCCATTCCGGAATGCGCGGTCGATCACGTTCCGGTCGACCTTGCGCTGCCCACGGGCCGCTATCGCTCGAACGCGCACGGCTATGGCGCGTTCTTCACTGAATGCTTCATAGACGAGGTTGCGCACCACGGATCGCGTGAACCGCTTTCCTTCCGCATCGGCATGCTGGGCGACAACCCGCGCCTTGTCGCCTGCCTGCAAGGCGTGGCGAAGCTTTCCAACTGGGGCGGCGGGGGCGACAATTCCGGACAGGGCATCGCCTGTCACACGATGCGGCTGGCCGGGCCGGACGGGATGCGCGAAGGCCACATCGCCGTCGTCGCCACCGCCCGGCGCGACGAAGGCGGGGTGCGGGTAGACCGGTTGAGCGCCTTTCTGGACATAGGGGGCATCGTGAACATGGATATCGCCCGCCAGCAGGTGGAAGGCGGCATGGTTTTCGGGCTGGGCATGGCGATCGGCGGATCGACCGGTTATGCGCGCGGCCTTCCGCTGGCCGGTCACCTTTCGGAACTGGCGCTGCCGCTGCTTGCCGATTGCCCGGCGATAGACGTGGCCTTCGCCGATAGCGGGGAAGGACCGTTCGATCCGGGGGAACTGGCCGTGGCACCGGTCGCTCCCGCGATTGCCAACGCGCTGTTCTCTGCAACCGGCCTGCGCTTCCGGCGCTTGCCGCTGCTGTCCGACGGGCTTTAGGAAGCGCAGGGCATGGACACACCCAATCCGCACACCCCGGCCGACCATCCGGCCATCCGTTCGGGACGCATCGGCGTGCTGCTTGTCAACCTCGGCACGCCGGACGCCCCCACCCCCTCGGCGGTGAAGCGCTACCTTGCCGAATTCCTTTCCGACCGGCGCGTGGTGGAAATCCCGCCGATTGCCTGGCAGCCGATCCTGCGCGGCATCATCCTGAACACGCGGCCGAAGAAATCCGCCCACGCCTATGCGCAGGTCTGGGGGCCGGACGGCTCGCCGCTTGCCGCGATCACCGCCGCGCAGGCCCGCGCGCTGCAGGACCGGCTGGGCAATGGCGCGATCGTGCGCCACGCGATGCGGTACGGCAGCCCGTCCATCGCCGGCGAAATGGACGGACTTGCCGAAGCCGGCTGCGACCGCGTGCTCGTCGCGCCGCTCTATCCGCAATATTCGGGCGCGACGACCGCCAGCGTGCTCGATGCGCTGGCGGACTGGATCAAGGCCACGCGGCGCCTGCCCGCGCTGCGCACGCTGCCCCCCTATCACGACGATCCCGGCTATATCGCCGCGCTCCATGCCGACCTTTCCAACCAGATGGACGCGCTCGATTTCAGGCCGCAGATCCTGCTGCTCAGCTATCACGGCATGCCGGAACGCACGCTGCACCTGGGCGATCCCTATCACTGCCACTGCCGCAAGACGTCGCGCCTGCTGGAGGAGGCCTTCGCCGCCAGCCATCCCGGCCTGCGGATAGAAACCACGTTCCAGTCGCGATTCGGGCGGGCGAAATGGCTCGAACCGGCAACGGACGCGGTCCTGCTGGAAGAAGCGCGCAAGGGCACGCACGGCGTGGCGGTGGCGGCGCCGGGATTTTCCGCCGATTGCCTGGAGACGCTGGAAGAACTGGCGATTCGCGGGCGCGACGATTTCCTGGCGGCAGGCGGCGCGCACTTCGCCGCGCTGTCGTGCCTGAACGCGGGCGGGCAGGGCATGGACATGATCGAATCGCTGGTGCGGCGCGAACTTTCGGGCTGGCTGCCGGGGGCGGAAAGCGCCGGAAACAGTTGACGATTCGCACCCGCACCGTTAAGGGCGCCGCTTTCCGGCGGGTTCTCCCGCTCTTTCGATATTCGACAACCAGGAATTCACCGGTCGCCCCGGCGGCCCGTTAGAGGACAGACATGGCCAATACGCCGCAAGCCCGCAAGCGCATCCGTCGCAACGAACGCCGCGCCGTGATTAACGGCAACCGCATGAGCCGCATCCGCACTTTCGTGAAGACCGTGGAAGCGGCGATCGCCGGCGGAGACAAGACCGCGGCACAGGAAGCGCTGAAGGCTGCCCAGCCCGAACTGGCCCGCGGCGTTGCCCGCGGCGTGATTCACAAGAACACCGCCGCGCGCAAGTTCTCGCGTCTGACGAAGCGAGTCGCCTCGCTCTGATTCGCTTGCGGGGCGCCCCTGGCGCACGCAACACCGGCACATAAACGGAACATGGCCGGCGGCATCCCCGCCGGCCATGTTCCGTTTGTGTCACACACGTTGCAATGGTGACATTGTGCGGTCGCGGCAAGTGTAGGAAAAACCGCGATTCGCTTTCGCCAAATCGGGTAAATCGTTTCAAAACAAACCTTTGACGGAGTTCTGCGCTTCACAGCCCGTCAAGGGTCAATATTTCAGTTTTTTTGCGTCGGCGCGCTGGACACTTT